>OMVH01000172.1 GCA_900314365.1 uncultured Prevotella sp.
ACAATAAATCTATCTATCAAATTATGAAACACATTCGATTCGATTGTAAAAGTAGAAGAAGAATGCTCCTCCTTTTAGCCACTCTTCTTTTTGTCAACATGACAGGTAGCTGTTCAAGTGGCAGTTCTAATACTCCGGACACTTCTGAAAAACCCTCCTTGGAAAAGTCAGCTCCCAATTTCGTACGTGTAGACCCCCTCAAGAAGTTGTTGCCCGAAAATTCCCAGCTTGATTCCATCTCTAATTCTTATGAAATTGCGGCAGGAGAACATGCTGTTTTCCAATTTTCTGTACATAACGATAAGGCTATCAAAAATTTGCGTGTATCATCGTCCGATTTGACCTCAGCAGACGGAAGCACAATTAGAAGCATCAAACTTGGCTTTGTCGGCTATGTTTCTGAAGGCAAAAAAATGGATACTCCAGCAAGCGATATGCTGGTGTCAAATTCTAATCGTTATCCAGATCCTATATATACAGATAACAGTGTGGACGTGGACGCCAACACAACTCAAAGCGTTTGGGCTACTGTAACTACTCAGAATTCCACTGCCCCTGGCACATACAAAGGTACAATACGTTTCAGGGGAGAAGTAGGTTCAGAAACCTTTGACGTAAGAAAAGAATATACTCTGACAGTATATCCCGTTCAATTGCAAGAGCCAGACTTTATTTTGAACAATTGGTTTTGGGAGTCGGAACAGCAGCTAAAAGTTTACAATAATGGTACAGAGATAAAGCGTTATAGCGATGCATATTTTGATTACCTCACGAAGTTGGCTACATTGATGAAGGACATTCATCAGAATTGCATACTAATGATTATTAATTACTATGTAAACTACGGCTACAACCCAAATAATAACACATATAGTTTTGACTTCAGTAATTTCGACCGTGTGATAGATGTATTTAAAAACACGGCGGGTATTAAGTATGTCTCTGCCACTCTTAACGGATATAAGGATGAAGAGCATGATGAAATCTTGTTCACAATTCCTGTTTATTCAAATGGGCAGATCACAATGACTCAATGTAATTACAGCGACTCCAGAACGCTAGCTTTTCTCGATCAGTTTATTCCTGCATTTGAACAGCACATGAAAGATATAGGGTTTGAGAATCACACATTTTTGCAAATTAACGATGAGCCTTCAAACTACATGAAATATAACACTCTCGCGCAAAGAATAAGACGGCTGGCCCCTAGTCTAAAACTCATGGACGCTGTGTTCAAAGATAATATGCGACTTGATGTCGACGTCGATGTCCCTCTTCTTGACCTCATTGATCGGCAGTATTCTTATTACAAGCAGCGGCAGGCACAGGGCCATACCCTTTGGTTCTATAATTCATCTTCGCCTCAGGGTGAGTATGCTAACCGTTTTATAGCTCTTCCGCTTATTAAGACTCGTGTGTTGGGATGGATTGCATTTAAATATGGTATGACAGGCTATCTACATTGGGGATTGAATTACTGGAATTATGATGATCCGAATAACAGCTGGGTAAAAGACGGTATTGTTGGTGGAGATCCGTACCTCATCTATGCTAAGGACCGCAAAATATATAGTTCCATACGTAGCGAGGCTGTACGCGATGGAGTAGAAGACTACACGTTACTTGAGATGCTGTCAAAGAAAAACCCAACGTTAGCCCAGGAACTATGTAGTAAGATCGTGAGAGGATGGTCATCATATGACACAAACTCCTCAGACTTCTACGCTGTTCGACACCAAATACTCGAAGCTTTGAAATAGTCAACACTTTAAATAACAAGCTTATGAAAAAACATCTATTCTTTAGCATGCTGACAGTCTTGTTGACTTTATCGTCGCACAACTGTTTCGCGCAAGCTGTTCCCACCTTTAATGGAACTGGCATGACAGATAATGGGAAGGGTGATTACGTATATACGGGGTCACTTACTAAAGGTCAAAAATGTACTTTCACGAACTATGCAGATGCTGGTATGGAGGAATCTTGGTATGTGGATAGAGATTTCTTTACCAAGAATTCTGATGGCTCCTTCACTTTTATCCCTGAAACAGGAGATTACACAATCTATGTAAATCGTAGTGAGATGTACATCAAAGTGGTCCCATCAAAAGCATCCCTTTATCTTACTGCAATGAACCAGATAGGAAAGCCTATCTTCCATTATGGAACCAATGACTATGTCGGTACATTAATTACTGGGAAGATGAAAAATGGAACAGAATTCTACCCACCCATCGAGGCTAACAACTTTGCTGATGCAAACACTGGAACAGTTGGCGGGTCATTACTTTACATGCCGACAAAAGTAGGAGAAGACAAAATTCTATATCTTCGTTCTAATGAAGGTGATCCAACGTGGGCATGGCATCTTTATGCTGTCAACTTGACAAAGAAAACATTCCATGTGGCTATAAACAGTTATAATCTGGGAGACATGCGATCTTTTTGCTTTACTTCAGATTCGACAGCCTTGTTGCTCCCATATGATAACAAACAAGCCGACAATAGCACAACAGAACCAAGCATCTTCAAGTTTCTGCTGTCAGACAGTCTTTCCACTGCAAGCTATGGATGTCTTGGAATAAGAGCTCGCTCTGTATTCTGCCATCCTGATGGTAATTCTATATATTATATTTCTTGGGAAAATACAGGACTCTATAAATGCAATGCAGAAGGTAAAGCCGAGTTGGTTGTCAACTTGGGTAACATGGGTGATACAGGTATAACTGCCGCAAGTTGGATGGGTGACACACAAGCAGTACTTCACCCCTCAGGAAATTACCTTTATATTTTTGGTGGAGATTTTGACCGCGTGATGAAATTGACCTATGATTGGGACAAGCATGCCTTCAATACCACACCAACCCTATTGTGTGGACAGATCCCTTTTACTACTATTAAATGGAACAACATTACCTATGGAAAAGGAGCTGACGTAACATTCTCTCATGACAATTGGGGTGGAACATTCGCTTACAATCCAGACAAAGCTGGCAGCGACGATCCGTATGATTTCTATCTCTGTGACCGCTTGGGATGTAATATTGCCAAGATTAGCCCTGATGGAACTGTAACAAGATTCGCAGGTGATGCCGGCTGCAAGCCAGGCACAACGGATGGAACTCCTCTTCAAGAATGCTTGATGTATTTGCCTAACACTATAGCTTACGATTGGGAAACTGCCACTTTCTATTTCACCGAAACCGCAGACAATTCTCTAAGATATATTAGCAGAGCCGGTATGCCTGCGGCCAAGATTGGCGAAGATAAGTATAAGATTACATTGATTGGAGGAGATGACTTGGAGTTTGGTAAAGATGCAAAATTTATGGTAAGTGACGAAGAAACCAGAGTTAATCCCCAAAAGATTACTGTCTTAGCTAATAATTTAGGAATAGAAGCCCAAGGGAATTACGTGGTCATTAAAAATGTAAAGGATGGCACTACCTATCCCATTATACTTGATGCTACAGATCCTGCAAATGTCTTGGTATATGTGGAAGGGACACCTACGGGAGTGTCAAATGTGATATTACCTGCAAAAGATGAGGATTATTACACCATCTCCGGACAGAAGGTTTCAAAACCTTCCCAAAGGGGAATATACATTCATAACGGGAAGAAGTTTATTCTCAAATAACATATATAGTGGAGCTCATCTTTATGGATTGGTTAATCTATAGGGTGGGCTCCCATTTTTTGAAACAGTTAATTAATAATTTTGACTATGAATAAGATATCTCGTCGCCAGTTCTTGAAAACCGGTTTAGGGACAGCTGCTACATTCATGATTGTACCTAACTCTGTTTTAGGTATGCAGTTCGGGCACAAAGCTCCTAGTGACAAACTGAATATCGCAGGAATCGGAATAGGTGGTATGGGGCGAAACAACCTCAGGAATATGAGTACCGAGAACATTTACGCCCTATGTGATGTTGACTGGCATTATGCGGAAAAGGCGTTTAATGATTATCCCAAAGCATTGCGCTTTAAAGATTGGAGGAAGATGTTTGACGAAGTGGGCAAAAACATTGATGCCGTTCTTGTGGCTACCCCCGACCATAATCATGCCGTCATAGCAGCAACAGCTATGACTTTAGGCAAGCACGTTTACGTACAAAAACCTCTTACCCACTCTGTTTACGAAGCTCGCCTTTTGGCCAAGCTCGCTAAGAAGTATAAGGTTGCAACCCAAATGGGAAACCAAGGCAATTCTTGGGATTCGACAAGATTGTGTTGCGAATGGATTTGGGATGACGCAATTGGCGAAGTGACTTCTGTTGATTGCTGGACCAATCGTCCTATCTGGCCACAGGGCATGATGGCTCCAACGAATGAAGAGCCAGTCCCCTCAACGCTGGATTGGGACCTATTCCTTGGCCCTGCGAAGAAGATACCGTACAACCATGTTTATCATCCATGGAATTGGCGTGGATGGTGGGCATTTGGAACTGGAGCTCTTGGCGATATGGCTTGTCATATCATGGACTGTGTCGTCATGTCTTTGGGACTAAAGTATCCAACATCCGTCATGGCCAGTTCTACGCTTGTCAACGACTTCTCTGCCCCTCAGGCCCAGTTCGTTACTTATACTTTTCCTGCCCGTGCCCGAAAAGGAAAGGTAAACATGCCTGAGGTCAAAGTACGCTGGTACGATGGTGGCTTCATGCCTGAACGTCCAAAAGAGCTTGCGGATGGTGAGATGATGGGAGATTGGAATGGCGGTGTTCTCTTCCACGGCACTAAGGGGAAGATCATGACTGGTTGCTATGGCATGAATCCTGTTCTCCTTCCGAAGTCGAGAATGAAGGACTATCCTACTCCAAAGCCAGTTTTACGACGAGTCCCTGGCGGCGATGCAGATATTTCCGTTACTAAAGCCCACGAACAAGATTGGATTCGTGCGTGCAAAGAAGATCCGGACAGTAGAGTCGAAACTTCTTCTAATTTCCAATTCTCAGGACCATTGACCGAAATGGTGGACATGGGCGTATTGGCAGTTCGCTTGCAAACACTCAATAGAGAACTGCTATGGGATGGGGAGAACATGAAGTTCACAAATATAGGTCCCAATGACAAAGTGTCTCAAGTAAAGCGAGATGACTTTGAGGTGGTTGATGGAGACCCGAAGTTTGATAGAAACTATGTCCAGTATAATGCTCTTGAATTTGCTAATGAACTTATCAAGCATACCTATCATAATGGTTTCACGCTTCCTCCAATGCCTATATAATGTAAAGGTTGACCTCGCTCCTTTCTACTGGAGAAGGGGGGTGAGGTTTTACTATGGAAGTACTTATGCTATTTGTATTATAATGACAATTCGCATATTGGAACTTCTTCATAAAACCAAAGAACAATGATTAATGTAGGAATAATTGGATTCGGACGTATGGGCCGGTTCTATCTTAAAGAGTTTCAGAAGAACCACAGATTCAATGTTAAATACATATGCGATGTCGACGACACATGCCTAAAACTAGCACAAGAGTTGTCTCCTGAGTCCATTTACGTTAAAGACGCAATGGAAGTCTACAAAGACAAGGACGTAGAATTAGTGGTACTCAGCGCGTTTGCCTCAGAAAGGATGCAGCGCATCGCGGAAGCAATGAAATACGAAAAGCATATCATTGCCGAAAAACCTATTGCCGACACCGTGGAGCACGAGGAGGAAGTGGTTCAGATGACACGGGACTATGACAAGTTCTGTGCCGTGGACCTTTATCTCCGCAACTCGTGGTACCACAAATGCATCAACGACTTCATCAAGACGGGCGAGATAGGCGACCTGGCCATCATCCGCATCTGCCACATGACCCCGGGACTGGCACCTGGCGAGGGACATCAGTCCGAAGGCCCCTGTTTCCACGACTGCGGAATGCACTACGTGGACATAGCCCGCTGGTATACCGGAAGCGAATACAAGACCTGGCATTCTCAGGGCATCTGCATGTGGAGCTGGAAAGACCCATGGTGGGTACAGGTGCACGGCACGTTCGAGAACGGGGTGGTCTACGACATCACGCAGGGCTTCGTCTACGGACAGCTCTCACGCGACCAGACCCACAACTCCTACATCGACATTATCGGCACAAAGGGCATAGCCCGCATGACCCACGACTTCAAGACCGCCCATGTGGAACTGCGCGGTGTGAACGAGACCCACATCATAGACAGGCCCTTCGGCGGCAAGAATCTCGACGTGCTCATAGAGCGCATGGGACAGTCGATAGAGAGCGGCGTACGCGACCCCATGCTTTCCACCTTCGCCGATGCCGCCATAGCCTCGCGCAACGCCTGGACGTTCCTCAACGACTCCTACGAGCACGACCTGCCCGTAAAGGGCGACCTGAAGACGCTCGACGAGATACGCTACCGCCGCGCGCACATGACCAACGGCTATGGACTGCTGCCGCGCAACCACGTGGAGTCGAAGTCCGAGAATATAGTTGGACCAAGAGCGAAAGATGCATCTTATAAAAATCAATTAGCATCTATAATTACAAGGTGAATAAGTGATGTCAGTGTAACCAAAGTATTATTAGTTATTAATTTAAACCTTAAAATTGTATGAAGAAAACGCTTTTGTTGGTGGCCATACTTGCAGCAGCTGGCTCTATTACTATGATGGCTGCACAACGTTCACGCCACTCTGCTATTAAACAGCAAAGAAAGGAAATGATGATTCAGCTCTACTCTATTCGTGATCTTATAGGAGATTCTGCTCTTTATGCCAAGAATCATGTAGAGGTTCTAAAAAAGTTGCACGACTTCGGTTATACCGGAACAGAGGCTGCATGCTATGACAAGGGAAAATTTTATGGTGTTAGTCCAGAGCAGTACAAGAAAGATTGTGAAGCTGCTGGGCTGAAGGCACTTTCCTCGCATTCCACATATTGGCTAAGTGAGGAAGAGATAGAAAACCATGATTTCTCAAAAGCTATGAAGTGGTGGGATGAGGCAATACCAGCTCATAAGGCAGCTGGAATAAAATACATAATTTCTGCTACAGCCCCCATGCCAAAAAACCTAAAACAGGGGCAAACTCTTTGTGATTACCATAATGCTGTTGGTGCAAAAATTCGTGCTGCCGGCATGAAATATGGTTTTCATAGTCATGCGGTAGAATTCAACAAGGTTGAGGGAACAACTTGGATAGAGTATATGCTTAAGCATATTTCTCCCGAAAACATGTTTTGGCAAATGGATACTTACTGGTGCGTAATGGCTCAACAAGCTCCTTGCGAGTGGTTCTCGAAATTTCCAGGACGCTGTAAGTTGCTACACATAAAGGATCACTACGTTGTTGGCAAGAGCGGCATGGTGAATTTTGAGGCTATTTTCAATGATGCAAGCAAATGTGGCCTTGAAAACTATGTAGTTGAATTAGAAGAAACAGATGGAAGCATCAGTTTTTTGGAGGGTGTCCGTCAGAGCGCAGCTTATTTGCTGAGCAAATCTTGGGTAAAAACATCCTACTGAAGTAACGAGATAGAGAAGGCAGCTCTAAGACATTAGGACTGCCTTCTGTGCGAATGTTATCGGAATATATCATGCTTTTTGCGTGCATTTTTAGCGAGCTTAGACAAAGTAAAGAAGTATAGGAAGTAGCTTAAGCCAATCGTAAAATGATAAAATTTTGAAAGACAAGCTCTATCAGATATTTTGCAGAATCCTCAAAAAGAGCTATATTTGCACGTAGATAACTTATGTCATGTAAAAACATGAACGAGGAAGTGTTGATAGCATTATTAAAGGATGGCAGAGCAGAAGGACTTTCTGGGCTCTACGACCTTTATGGCAAACGACTTTTGGCTTTTTGCCTCCGGTATGTAGCAACAAAAGAAGATGCAGAGGAAATTGTCGAAGATGTTTTTGTCAAGCTTTGGAATAACCGTGCAACCATTAGAGAGGAGCATTCTATGCATTCTATGCTATTTGCCATCTCACATAATTTGATAATAAACGCATACAGGAAGAAACTTAATGCACCTGTATATGAAAATTTAGATAGAGCTTCTCATGAAGCATCTCAGGAAAGTGACGGTCTAATGAAAATGGAATATGAGGAATTTTGCAACAAACTTATTCATCTAATAAACCAGCTACCTCATACCCAACGCCAGGTTGTCACAATGTCAAAATTGAATGGACTAAAGAATCGGGAGATTGCCGTCGCTTTATCACTTAGTGAAAAAACCGTGAAGAATCAACTTTCGCTTGGAATGAAGAAACTTCACGAGCAGTTGCCTTTGTGCTTTTCCTGGCTGGCTCTTTTGTACTTGTCAGATGTTTGTATGTAAGAAAATCTTGTCATGCAATGAATTTGTAAATAGTAGCAGATATGGATATTCACACAAAATCACATAAGCCCACGATAGAAGAAATTGTGGAAGAAAAAAGACACGTTCAGGCTTTATCAAATATGCAATTGTCCGATGAGCTAAGAGTACATTGGGACAGTGACATTGACACTTCGATGGTTAGTGATAAGGAGGTAGCTCAAATTAAGAAACGTATAATGTCCCGAATAGACGGAATTTCTAAGTTACGGAATCCTTCTTGGAAAGTATGGTTGCTTAGAGCTGCTGTAGCTTGTATCGTTGTCACACTTCCCATTTCGACATAATAGTTCAATCATAAGTCTCACACGGCTACTGGTTTGGTAACGATGTCAAC
>OMVH01000118.1 GCA_900314365.1 uncultured Prevotella sp.
AATTGTTAGACGAATGGACAACAATTGTTAGACGAATGGACAACAATTGTTAGACTGTTGTGTTGTGTGTAGTTTAACTGTTGTGTACTGATTTTGGTTGACTACTTTAAGCCTTATTTTTAATGAGGGTTGACCCGGTTGAACTTTATTTTTATAAATGGTTGATATATCTGACGAATGGCTGTCCCCGGGCAGAAGAATCAAAAATATCATATTTTTTTCGCGACAACATCGCGGTATTTGACTAAAAACTTCTATCTTTGTGATTGACTATGAACGTTTCGCGCTTCACCCTCCGCACCCTACTGCTCCTTGGAGTATTTGCGTCAGCCCTCTCCTTCCTCGGTTGCTCACCGTCGGAAAAGGAAAAGGTTGACCGGCTGAACGATAGGGCTTACGCATTCCACTACCGCAATTTGGACAGTGCGGCAGTCTATGCCCGTCGCGCCTATGAAGCCTCAGGCAGTTACAGTAGTGGTAGAGCAGAGGCTCTCAACCACCTCGCTTTTGTTGATATAGCGCGTATGGAGTACGATACAGCAGAGGCAAGACTTTCGGAGGTAGGCAAGACGGCTGACAACCAGGTGGAGCTGCTTGTTGCTGACATCCAGATGATGAGGCTCTGCCAGCGAAGGTCGCACAACAAGGACTTCTACGACTATCAACTTTCAGCCCAGCGTCGCATACGACGTATAGAAGAGGAAGCAAGCCTGCTCGACGAGCATTCGCAACGGCGTATGATATATGCCCGGACTGAATACGATATCGTCTCGTCAACCTATTTCTATTATGTAGGTCTCTTCAAGCAGTCCGTAGATGCCCTCGCCGACATTGATCCTCAAGGCGATATCGAGCGCGACACGGCCCAGATGCTCAACTACCTCTATAATGTCGGAGCAGGTGGAATCATCTCGGCAAAAAGCCGCAACGAAATAGTACAGACAGAGTTCGACTATCTCATACGCTGCTACCAGATGTCAATCGACCACGGCTACACCTATTGGGAGGCAAACTCCATGCAGGCCATAAGCGAGCATCTGGAGAATGCCTTCGACCGCGAACGCCTTATACGCGACAACAAGAGTGCCATCGACTTCCTTAATGTTGACAATCTGCCCGACTCGCTCCTCGCTGGAAATCTCGCCCTAAGGTCGCTAAACCTCTTCAGAAACATGGGTGATGTCTATCAGACAGCAGGCTCCTATCGTACACTGGCAGAATGCTACTGGGAGCTGAAGGACTACAAGTCGGCTCTCATCTGCCTGAGAAACGCACTTGACAATGATGCCCGCATTCGCCGTGCCCCCGACCTCGTGGCCTCTATCCGCGAGCAACTCTCACTCGCCTACTCTGCACTCAACGACAAGCCCGCAAGCGATTATAACCGCAATATATACCTCGACATACAGGAGAAGACGCGGCAAGACCGGCAATTGGAGGCACGAGCCGCACAGCTCAACGCCTCATCGGCACAGCTCAACATGATGATTGCAGCCGTGGTTATCATGATTATCATTGTCATTTCCCTGCTTCTTTTCTTCGTTCATCTGCGCAAAAACACCGACCGCCACCACCCTATTTCAACTCTTTTAGAGCCTCTCCACAAATGGAAGGCTCAGAGTAATGCCCTGCTCAATGAACGCAAAGAACGTTGCGAGGAAATCAATGAACAACGGAGTGTTGTGGAGGCCCGTGTAGTAGAAAACCGCAAGCGCAACCTCGAGCAAAGGGCGAAAGTTGGCTTGGTGAACAGTATCACGCCATTCATCGACCGGATGGTCAACGAAGCCGATCATCTGCTGACACAAGAAGACACCGCCCAACTGAGGCAGGAGCGCTACTGCTATATCGGCGAACTGGCTGACAAAATCAACGAATACAACGGAATATTGACCCGATGGATTCATCTCCGACAGGGCCAGCTAAGTCTGAAGATAGAGAGTTTTCCTTTGCAGCCCCTCTTCGAGCTCGTAAGAAAAGGCGGCATGGGATTCAGACTGAAGGGAGTGACACTCCACGTAGAGTCAACCGAAGCCGTGGTGAAAGCCGACCGGACCCTGACCCTCTTCATGATAAACACCCTCTCTGACAACGCCCGCAAGTTTACACCCAAGGGAGGAAACGTCACAATCAGTGCCTCAGAAGCCGACGGCTACGTGGAGGTTTCGGTCAGTGACACGGGCTGTGGCATGACCGAAGAAGTCTGCACACATGTATTCGACCATAAACCGCTCACCGATGAGAGCGGTTCTGCTACGGGGGCTGTGGAAGGGCATCACGGATTCGGACTCATGAACTGCAAGGGCATAATAGAGAAATACCGCAAGATGAGCCAAGTGTTCTCAGTCTGCGACATCGGGGTCGAAAGTGAACTTGGAAAAGGTAGCCGTTTCTACTTCCGTCTGCCCAAAGGACTACGGAAGGCACGCAACTTTGTCGTTCTCCTCTGCTGCATCATGGCTGGCTCTGTAAAAGCACAGACACATGAATCCCTCCTTGAGAGAGCCGGTGCCTTTGCCGACAGCGCCTACTTCAGCAACATCAATGGCAACTATCACCGTACACTCGAGTTTGCCGACAGTTGCCGCCACTATCTGAACAACTTCTGCAAACAATCAATGCCCGGCATAAAGAAACTGATGGTGGAACAGAGCAACAGCACCGAGACACCGGCTGAACTGCAGTGGCTGCACAGCGGCTTAAAAACCAACTACAACGTTATCCTCGACATTAGAAATGAAAGTGCGGTAGCCGCACTGGCGCTTCACCGATGGGGACTCTACACCTATAATAATAATGTATACACACAACTTTTCCGCGAGCTCAGTGCTGACAGCTCGTTAGCAACCTACGTCGGTGTGATGCAGAAGTCGGAAAGTAACAAGAATGTAGCCATCATCATCCTCGTCATCATGCTCGGCAGCATCTTCCCAGCCTTCTATCTACTCTATTATCGACATCGGCTTTATTACCAGTTCAGCGTCGACCGCGTGGGCAGCATCAACAAAGTGTTACTAAGCGAAGACCCGGCCGAGATGAAGCTTCAACGCATCAACGATTTGTGGAACAAAGAGGCAGGGTCGGGCTATCCACAGTTCTCACAGCTCGACGACATCGTTGGTCAAATAAAGAAAGCCCTTCAGGAGAGTATCGATGCCAACAGAAAACAATCGCTCGACTCAGAGATGGCTGAAGACGCTCTCAGCCGAGCTAACTTCGAAAACGCGCGTCTGCACGTAAGCAACAGTGTACTTGACAATTGCCTCTCCACGCTAAAGCATGAGACGATGTACTATCCTTCGCGTATCAAACAACTCATCGATGGTACAGACAGCCATGTAGAAGCTCTTGCTGAACTCGCCCATTACTACAAGGATCTCTATACCATTCTGAGTGCTCAGGCTATGAGACAAGTCGACGTGGCTCCACGCCCCGACCATACCACCATAACCTATATGCTGGATTTGCTGAAACGACTCAACGGGGGCACAGCACCGGCCTGCGAGGAGACACAAGCAGCTGACGGTTACGTAAAACTCCGCTTTACGATGTCCGGATTGCGACTGACCGACAAACAGCGCCATGAGCTCTTCACGCCTGAGACCATCAACCTTGAATGCATGCTACTTCGACAGATGATTAGAGAAATCGGCGAAGTGACCAACTACAGAGGATGCGGTGTGGAGGCTCGAGACGGCGGTGAAGGAACAACTATCATAGAAATTGTAATCACAGAAAAGATATGGACAAGTTTAAAGTAATCATTGTCGAGGACGTGCCTTTGGAGCTCAAAGGTACTGAGGGAATCTTCCGCAATGAAATCCCAGAGGCTCAAATCATTGGTACGGCAGAGAATGAGACCGACTATTGGCGCCTCATCAAGAAAGAACTCCCGGACCTCGTGCTACTCGACCTCGGATTAGGAGGCTCAACGACGGTAGGCGTCGAAATATGCAGACAGACCAAGGAGAGCTATCCCAACGTGAAAGTGCTTATCTTCACGGGCGAGATTCTCAACGAGAAGCTATGGGTTGATGTCCTTGATGCCGGATGTGACGGTATTATTCTCAAAAGCGGAGAGCTGCTCACACGAGGAGACGTGGCAAGCGTGATGAGTGGCAAGCGTCTCGTGTTCAACCAGCCGATACTGGAAAAGATTGTGGAGCGCTTCAAACAAAGCGTCAACAATCAGATTATGAGGCAGGAAGCGCTCGTCAACTATGAGATTGACGAATACGATGAGCGTTTCCTGCGTCATCTTGCCTTGGGATACACCAAAGAGCAAATCACAAATCTCAGAGGTATGCCTTTTGGCGTGAAGAGTCTCGAAAAGCGCCAGAATGAGCTCGCACAGAAGCTCTTCCCCGATGGCAACGGCGGCATAGGCATCAATGCCACGCGGCTTGTCGTCAGAGCTCTGCAACTACGTATCCTCGACCTCGACAACCTCCAACCGGATGAAGAATAAGCTGGCCGCATGGACGGCTCTTGTATTAGGCCTTTTGCAGCTTGCGGTGATTCTCGTGTCGTGGATAGCCAGCGCCGCAATGCCCTTCTCTCGTGTGAGGTCGCTGCTCGGGAGCGAGGGCATCAGGTGGTTTTTCGGCCATTTCACCGACAATCTGCTGTCTCCTCTTCTGGTGTGGATAACCGTGATAGCCATAGCCGTCGGGACTCTCGACCACAGTGGCCTGACAAAGGCTGTGCGACACCCTAATCTACTCAACATGAGGGAGCGCTTTGCACTGCGGTGTGTGGCCATGGAATTACTGGGCTTTGTCGCCGTCATGCTCCTGCTCACCACCCTGCCCCACGCTGTACTGCTAAGTGTCACGGGCCGTCTGTTCCCCGGCAGCTTCTCAAACAGCATCATTCCCTACATCGCTTTCACGCTTTGCTTTGTAGGTGTCAGCTACGGCATACTCGCAGGACGCCTGCGCTCACTCACGGAGGTGATGCAGAGCCTGAGCTGCGGCATTGCACAGACTGCACCTCTATACCTTATATATATATTAGGCATGCAGCTCTATTGCTCCGTGCTGTTTGTCTTCCCCCTTTGATAATCTGCAACCCTTTATCGTATTATTTTACTGACGATGTCAACAAAGAACAAACGTATAAGCATTATTGCACTGAGCGTGATGGTATTGCTTCTGCTCATTATTACAGGAGCCAGCTGGTACATGCTCGATTACTCTCTGAAGCCTCAGGTTAACAAGGGTAGAGACACGGAGGCCATTTTCAAGAAGGTTCGTACGGAATATCCCTACCTCAATCACTGGCTCGACAGTCTGACGACAGTCCATGCCATCCACGATACCAGTATCGTAGCTTCTGATGGCGACCATCACCATGCCGTCTATATTCGTGCCCCGCATAAGAACAACCGTGTAGCTGTGGTCGTGCATGGCTATACCGACAACTACGTGATGATGTTGCCGATTGCTAAGATTTATGCCGATATGGGCTACAACCTGCTTTTACCAGACCTTCATGGCAACGGCAAGAGCGACGGCAATGTTGAGCAGATGGGATGGAAAGACCGCATTGACGTGATGCAGTGGATGGACATGGCCAACCGTCTTTTTGCCGATTCCACCGGACATACTCGCATGGTGGTGCACGGTTGGTCGATGGGGGCCGCCACTACAATGTGCGTCTCAGGAGAACAATTGCCGCCTTACGTACGCTGTTTCGTGGAGGACTGTGGCTATACCAGCGTATGGGATGAGTTTGGCGGACAACTGAAGGAACAGTTCTCACTGCCCGAATTCCCCATCCTCTACTCGGCCTCTCTGCTCTGCAAACTCCGCTACGGATGGTCGTTTGGCGAAGCTTCACCTCTGAAGCAAATTGCCAAATGCCACAAGCCCATGCTATTTATCCACGGAAGCGACGACGACTTCGTGCCCACATGGATGGTATATCCTCTCTTCAAAGCCAAACCCGGAGTCAAACAACTCTGGGTGGCGCCAGGCTCGAAGCACGCCCGCAGCCTGCACGACCACGTGGCTGAATACACTCGACGAGTGACTGATTTTGTAGAAAAATATAACTAATTGCGTCGGAAACTAACAGTCAGCAGGCTTGAGGCTAACGACAAAAAGCACCCGGACAGCTCGCCGCGCTCTCTGCACGACAACTGTCCGGGTGAATTCGTTATCAATGAGTCTCCGCAAGAACCTTCATGAACTCGTCGCCCGTGATGGTCTCCTTTCTCAGAAGAATGGCGGCGGCAGCATCCATTTGCTTCTTATGTTCTTCTATCATCTTCACAGCCTTGTCGTGGGCCTCCTTGATGACGTGGCTCACCTCGTCGTCGATAGCCTTTGCCGTCTCATCGGAACATATCAGGCTCGAGTTCGCACCAAGATATTTGTTGCGCTGCTCCTCAAGCTGCATCATCCCAAACTTGTCGCTCATGCCATAAGTGGTTATCATGGCACGAGCCAGTTGAGTAGCCTTCTCTATATCGTTGGAAGCACCTGTCGTACATGTACCGCACATCACTTCCTCGGCTGCGCGTCCGCCAGTCAGCGTAACAATACGGTTGAACAACTCGTCCTTGCTCATCAGATGCTTCTCCGACGCATCCACCTGCATCGTGTATCCCAAAGCACCACTCGTCCTTGGAACAATGGTAATCTTCTGAATAGGAGCTGAATGAGTCTGAAGGGCTGCAACGAGAGCATGGCCTATCTCGTGATAGGAGATGATGCGTTTCTCTTCGGGTGAAATCACAGCCCCCTTCTTCTGCTCACCGGCTATCACCGTCTCGACACTTTCCTCTATATCCTCAGTATCCACTTCTTTCTTGCCAAGCCTCACAGCACGAAGGGCAGCCTCATTGACAATATTGGCAATGTCGGCACCACTCGAGCCAGCCGTAGCCCGACCCACTTCGTCGAGATCGATAGGTCCATGCTTGACATCGCGTAAATGAACCTTAAAAATGGCTTTACGTCCTTCGAGATCTGGCAGTTCCATGATAACCCGGCGGTCGAAGCGCCCCGGCCGAAGGAGTGCTTTATCAAGACTTTCCGGACGGTTGGTAGCTGCAAGGATGACCACTCCTTTTGTAGCATCGAAGCCATCCATTTCTGTAAGCAACTGGTTGAGGGTCTGCTCACGCTCATCGTTGCCCATAGCCTGGTCACGGCTCTTTCCGATAGCGTCAATCTCATCGATAAAGATGATACAAGGTGCTTTCTCCGCAGCCTGACGGAAGAGATCGCGCACCTTGGCGGCACCCATACCGACAAACATCTGGACAAACTCAGAACCGGAGATTGAAAAGAAAGGCACATGAGCCTCACCGGCAACAGCGCGTGCAATGAGCGTCTTTCCTGTTCCGGGAGGACCTACGAGCAACGCACCTTTAGGGAGCCGCGCACCCAAAGCCGTGTATTTCTTGGGGTTGTGAAGAAAATCGACCAACTCCTTCAAAGTGGCTTTAGCCTCGTCCTGACCGGCTACATCGGAGAAGCGCGTCTTCACATCGCTTTCAGCATAGACCTTCGCTTCCGACTTGCCCAAGGAGAGGAAGCCACCACCGCTGCCTTTCATCATTCTGTTGGTTCCGGCACGCCAAATCCAATAGAAGATGAGGCCTGGTAAAACCCACCATATGATGAAGTCCACGAGCGGAGAGTCCTTCCTCGGTGCTTCCTTCGTTATCGAAATATGCCCGGTCTTGTTCGGACTCTTCGCACTGAGCAGTCTACTGATGAGCTGAGGGTCGTTGACCTCTGTTGTCTTATAAGTAGCCTTAGCCCCTTTCTTCGTAACGATGTCGTAGTAGATATAACTGTCCTTCACAGCCACCTTGGAGACCTCTCCCTTGTCGACATGGCTGATGAAGGTGCCATAGTCGGAATCCTGAATCTGCCCGGGTCCAAGATAAGGATAAAGCAAACTGTTGAGAAGAACGAGCAGGATGAATGCCCAAAACAAACCGCTCCAGGTGAAAAGCGGCTGTTGATTGCGGTTCTGTTTCTTTTCCATCATTTTAGCAATTTATTTTGCCGGGCTACAGCTATTTTCATGAGTTCTCTCTTCATCCCATGCCTTTTGTCCCAGCATTCCAATGGTTTTTAGGCAACTTCCATGCCCTAAATGTCTGAATGACATAATGTCTTTTTGCTCCGACGCGCTGTCAGTCTACGCGCGGATAAATGACAAAAGAATCAGGTGCAAAGAGTAACTACTCAGTCTTTTGGGCATGATTAATCGGAATGACTAAGGTTAGTCATTC
>OMVH01000237.1 GCA_900314365.1 uncultured Prevotella sp.
GGCTACGCCTCTAACCGCCATCACCCACCAAACGGCAAATCCTCCTCCGTCGGATGATGACGCTGGCACAAAGAAAAACCTTAAAAACACAGTACTACCACGGTTTCTATATTTCCATGTTCCCCTCCGTGTAAAATGGTACTGTATGTTCCTGATGTTTTGAGAAAATGAATGCGAATAATTACTGCTATAGTCGCTTTTAGAGCGAGGAACGAGCGTGGTTTTCCTTTGTGTCAGCATCAAGATCCGACGAAGGAGGATCGCCGGGTGAAGGAGTGATGGCGGTGCGAGGCGAAGCATCGCATAAGCCATCATCCCCTTCGCCCGGCAGGGGCGCAGCCCTTGATGCTGACACAAAGTGTTTTCGTGGTTTTGGTAATCCTAAGCGTCTGAATGAGCGTATAGCGAAGAGTTGATTCAAGGGAATCCCGCAAGATAGATAACTGCTCCATAGATTGAGTTGCTGATAGTCTTTTTCTTGCGAAACGGACCTTACGGCTATATCATTTTATGCACCGCAGGTGCAATTTTACGCGACAGCGATTTTCGTCATGGACAGGCTTTGTCCCCGTAGGGGTGAAGCTGAAACTATGGGATAGCCGTCGAGCTTGCTCGTAAGGCAATCCCGTAGCTTCAGCCTCAGCGCTCCCTTGGGAGCGAAAGCCTGTCCATGATTTTCTTTAACCTCTCACTCGGAGCACTGGTGAGGTGAAATCAACTAAAGACATAGACAGCGAACGTCTGCCGAGTAGTTGGGTATTTTTTAGTAAAAGCAGCCGAATGACAACTTTTTCAGGCATGGCAGATGAATGAACAAGCAAAATCACGACAACCAAAATCAGGAAAAGACAAGGAAATCTACTTCCGCAACTTGAGTTAAATTATTTTCAAAATTTAGTTTGTAATATTTGCAAATATGGAAGAAACTCCGTAATTTTGCAGCGAATGAAGAAAAGACTGTCCATAATTGCAACCAGCCTTGCTATTATCCTTACGATGGTAGCAGTGGGAATACACCATCACCACCACGGGGAGATGATGTATTTGGAGGTGCAGGAATGCTGTGACAACACGAACGCAGGCAGTCAGCATGAGGACAATAACACCGACCACACACTTCACTACCTTTCAGCAGAGATAGTGAAAATGCTACAAAGCGGCTATTCATCACATTCACAGAATGGTGACTCTGTATTTGGAACCTTCTTAGCCGGGAATAGCATCGTATGTCCCTTGCCCGTTCTTTCCTATTGCAATAATACTCCACCTCTTTATCATAGTACTGCATATTTGTCCTGGCGACAAAGATGCAGAGGATTACGCGGACCTCCCTGTGTATAAGCAGAATTCACGGAAGTAAAGGGTTATGTTCCCCTACCCTTCCGTAGCATCTGAGACTTTTGATGCATCCTTTTTTATCTTTCTCCCTGCGAATCAGCAGGGTGGCCATACACTATGCCTGCTACGAAGAGGTATGTAAGCTGTCCAATAATACACAGACAAAGGGGAGAAGGAGAACAGCAGTTCGTTCATAAAGAAAATAAAAGACGACAATGATCCGGAAAATCATCGATTATTCTATCAGCCACAAGCTGATGGTATGCCTACTTGTCACCGTCATCATCATTGGCGGTCTATGGGCCATGAAGACCATCAGCGTTGACTCCACACCTGACATCACCAACAATCAAGTACAGGTAATAACAGTGGCTCAAAATCTTTCAACAACAGATATAGAACAGTTCATCACCTATCCTGTAGAGATGGCAATGGCCAACCTCCCCGGCGTAGAAGACGTGCGCAGTGTATCGCGTTTCGGCCTGTCACTCGTTACCGTCATTTTCAAGGATAACATGGGCACTTATCTTCCACGACAGCTGGTACAAGAGAAATTAAGCACCGTTCGTGAGGAGATACCACAGGGAATGGGCAGCCCGGAAATGGGGCCTATCACTACCGGCTTAGGTGAAATCTACCTCTACAGTCTTCAAGCTGACACCTCACTCTACACTCCTCAGGAACTACGCACCATCCAGGACTGGACTGTACGCCGCCAGCTTTCCATGATACCAGGAGTAGTGGAGGTTAATTCCATGGGTGGAAGTATTAAGCAGTATGAGATAGCCTTCTCGCCCGACCGTCTCAACTCGGCAGGGGTCAGTATTACTCAAATTTTCGACGCATTGTCAAAGAACAATGTCAATACCGGTGGAGCTTATATAGAGCGCGACCATCAAAGCCATTTCATACGTGGAGAAGGTGTAGTCAAGAACATCGATGACATCAAGAGCATCGTTGTTCGCAACGTCCCCGGCGGTGCGCCTATAACAGTGGGAGATGTCGCTGACGATGTGAAATACGGCAGTCAGGTACGTTACGGAGCATTCACTCAAGACGGTCATGAGGCTGTTGGCGGAGCAATCATGATGCTGAAGGGTTCTAACAGTTCGAAAGTTATTGAGGACGTAAAGAAACGAGTAGCAGAGATTCAGCGCACACTACCACCGGGAGTAAGAATACAGCCGTTCCTTGACCGTTCCGACCTCATCCAGCGCACTACATCAACCATAGCCCGCAACCTCATAGAGGGAGCGCTGATAGTGGTCTTTGTACTCGTATTGCTTTTGGGCAGCATACGTGGCGGAATCATCACAGCTTCGCTTATTCCGCTCTCGCTGCTGTTCGCCTTTATTCTCATGAGACTCACCGGTGTATGGGCCAACTTGATGAGCCTTGGAGCCATTGACTTCGGAATCATTGTCGACGGAGCCGTCATTATTGTTGAAGGAACCGTGCACGAACTTGAGCGCTATCTTAAGACCACAGGCTTCGGAAAGAGCGCAGTCTCGCAGGCAACCGTCAACAGGCTCACGGGTAAAGCTGCGGGTGGAATGATGCATTCTGCATTCTTCGGCCAGATTATCATTCTGTTGGTGTTCACCCCTATCCTGTTCCTTTCTGGCGTAAGCGGCAAGATGTTCCAACCCATGGCTTTCACCTTTGCCTATGCTCTCGCCGGAGCCATTCTGCTCTGTCTGACCTATGTACCTATGATGACAGCCGTTCTCAACGGTCCTACGGTAAGCCGGTGGCGCTGGTTACAAAAGGCTGAGCATCAGACGGTGCGTCTGAGCCGACTCATTATGCGCATCGTTTACTTGCTCTACCAGCCAGCTTTGCACTTTTCACTCAAGCATAAGACCACGGTCATCAGCCTTACGCTCGCTGTCTTTGCAGGTACAGCTGTGCTCTTCCAACGTATGGGCGGAGAGTTCATTCCAAGTCTCGACGAGGGCGACATTGCCTTTCAGCTCTTCCTCCGTCCGGGCAGTTCGCTGTCAGAAACCATCAAGCGCGAGACTGAAGTGGAACGCGTGTTGCTAAGCGAGTTTCCAGAAGTGAAGACCGTTTGCGGACGGATTGGTGTCTCGGCAGTGCCCAATGACCCAATGGGTATGGACTTCACCGACAGCTTTATCATTTTGGAAAAGGATAAAAGCAAGTGGAAAACAGCAAAAGACAAGAAGGAACTCCTCGCGAAGATTGAAGCGCGTATCGCAAAGATGCCAGGTATCACCTGTGCCTTCAGTCAACCGGTGGAACTCCGGACCAATGAGTTGATGACTGGTATTCGTGAGGATGTGGCAGTGAAGGTCTACGGTGAGAACCTCGACACTCTCAACGCCATTGGCCACAGGCTCGAACACATCATCTCAGAGATTCCCGGAGCCCGCGATGTGGCCATGGAGCGTACGTCGGGCCTGCCACAGATTACAGTGAAATATGACCGCTCGAAACTGGCTCAGTACGGTCTTGACGTAGAAAAGCTCAATCAGTACATCAGTACCGCCTTTGCCGGCGGCTATGCCGGTGAGGTATTCGAAGGTGAGAAGCGGTTCGCTCTTGTGCTGCGTCTCAGCGATACCAACCGGAAGAGCATTAACGACATTCGTGATCTGCTTGTCGACCTGCCCGATGGCCGTCAGTTGCCCATGAGCGAGCTGGCCACTATCAGTTACGAACCGGCTCCCATGCAGATTTCGCGCGACGGAGCTTCACGCCGAGTCTACGTGGGACTCAACGCCCGTGGCCGCGACGTTGCCTCTGTGGTGGCCGACATAGACAAGGCCATCAGCCAGAAACTCGTGTTGCCGACAGGCTATCGCATCAGCTACGACGGCTCGTTCAAAAACCTTCAGGAGGCCACCTCGCGCATGGCTGTCGTTGTCCCGGTAGCCCTCATCATCATCTTCTTGTTGCTCTATTTCGCATTGAAGTCTGTTGTCGAGGCACTTATGATTTATGTGGCCGTTCCTCTCGCCACTCTCGGCGGTGTCATTGCCCTCGTCGTGCGAGGCATGCCATTCAGCATCTCAGCCGGTGTGGGGTTCATCGTGCTCAGCGGAGTGGCTGTGCTCAACGGCTTGGTGCTCATCAACCGGTTCAACTCGCTTGAAGAGGAGGGCATGACCAATATTGCACGCCGCATCTACCGGGGTACTCACGAACGTCTGCGCCCCATCATGCTCACGGCAGCGGCAGCCATGCTGGGCTTCCTCCCTATGGCCGTAAGCGCCTCAGCGGGAGCTGAAGTTCAACGTCCCTTAGCAACAGTTGTCATCGGCGGACTCTTTACCTCCACCATGCTCACACTTGTGCTCCTGCCTGTGCTCTACGCTCTCATTAAGCGAAGAGCAGGAAAAGGACAAATTCTAAATACACCCAAACCCAAACAATGAGACGAAGCTACATGAAAACAATACTTACAGCCATGATGCTCATGGCATCCTTCTCCCCGCTGTTGGCTCAACAGAGCATCTCACTCGACGAGGCCATCAGTAAAGCGCTGCGCGATTACCCCTCCATACGCGCCAGCAGATTGCAGGCCCGCAGTACAGAGGCACTCTCAAAATCGGCCTCTGCCCTCGGTGAACTTGAACTCAGTGGAGGCGGTGAGGAAATCGGGCACTCCAACGACGCTGTTTACACACTCGCCCGCGTCCGTCAGAATATCGACCCCTTTGGCGCAGCCGGCATGCGTAGGCGCCTGAAGGCACAAGCCTCTTTAGCGCAGGCTGAGACCACGGTGATACAGAGGGAGTTGGCACGTCAGGTGTGTACAGACTACATCAATGACTACGCTGCACGCTTGCGCTATGAAAATATGGCGCGGATGGACTCTCTCTACTCCGATTTCTCCAAAGTGGCACGCTTGAGATACGAAACTCAAGCTATCTCCCTACTCGAATATCAAACCGCACTGAACAAGAGCCAACAGATAAGCCTGGCACTGACTGAGGCCAGGAAAGACATGAACATGGCCCATCTCAATCTGAGCCGATGGCTCTCTGCCGACACGCTCTTCACGGCAGAGGCTCCCAGCGACAGTTCTGTTGCCACCCCGCTGCTTCCTCAGGGCGAACATCCCAGTTCGTTGCTTAGCCAGCAGGCAGTGAACCTCTCGCAAGCAGCTGTCAAAGAAGCAAAGTCACAACGTCTGCCGAAATTCTTTGTGGAAGCAGGTATGCAGCGCATAGGCACACAAAACGGCTTCTATGCCTGGCAAGTGGGCATGAGCATCCCCATCGCTTTTGGAGCCACCAGCGCTAACGTACGGGCTGCACGACTCTCTGCCGAGCGCGCTAAAACTGATGCAGAGACAACGATGCGAAGCCTCAACAACAAGAAGGCTACCTTGCAGGCTGAATATGCCAAATACAGCGAAAGCGTGGACTACTACAGGACGCATGCCCTGCCCCTGGCCCACGAACAGCAACGCATGGCCGCAGTCTCCTACCGCGAGGGCAGCATTGGCTATCTCGACTTCATACAGAGTGTCAACGACGCACTCACCACAGAGATGAACTACGTGGAGGCCTACACGAAACTCCTTGAATCCAAGTACAATCTACTTTATTATTAACAATTGTAAAACAGCATCAACAATGAAAACAAGCATATTTTCACTTCTCATCGGCATGGTGTGGCTCACTTCGTGTACCAACAAAAGCACTCAGAACACGTCCACACAACCTACTCCGTCAGCGCAAGAAACATTCACCTTAGAAAGTAAGGTAGCCGACCAGGAGCATATCACTATCGGGAAGGCAGGCCTACAGACCTTTACCGACGTTGTGAAAGCCAACGGAAACATGAAAGTCTCTCCCGAGAGCGAAGCCAGCGTTGCCTCTCCCATTGGTGCCAACGTGAAGCGCATCCTCGTGGTGGAAGGACAAAGGGTAAGCCGGGGACAGACCCTCGCCCTCGTAAGTCATCCCGACTTGCTCGAATTGCAAGGCCGCTATCTCAATGCAAGCAGTCGCATGGACTATGTTTCGAAAGAATACCAGCGTCAGAAGAAACTCTATGCCTCAAAGATTGGGGCGGGCAAAGACTTTCAGCTCATCACGTCAGAATACCGGCAATTGCAAGCAGAGCTGAATGTGACGGGCCGTCAGCTCTCGCTCATGGGTATCAGCCTGAAGGCCGTGAAGGCAGGCCGCACAGTGGATGCCATAGCCATCAAGAGTCCCATTGCGGGTACGGTGGAGACAGTTTCAACGATGGTAGGACAATATGCCGACCCGCAGACAGCGCTCTTCACCGTCGTAAACACAGACCATATCTACGCCGACATTCTCGTTTTCGAGAACGATTTGAGCAAAGTGAAAACAGGAAGCAAGGCACAGCTCATCGCCAAGTCCTCTCCAGTGAGATATGAGGGGAAAGTGATTTCTGTGGGAAATATGTTCGACAGCACAACACGCGCCGTCCACGTACGCGTTGCCATTACGTCGAATCGCGACAGACTCGTTCCCGGAGCCTACGTCACGGCCACAATTTTCTCTGGTGGCTCACAACGTCTCGCTGTCAGCGACGAAGCGCTTTCCTCAGACGGCGACCGACACTACGTATTCCTTGCCAGGAAGAGCGGAAACAGCGTCGTGTTCACACCACGCGAAGTACATATTGGTCAAGATGCTAACGGATTCACAGAGATTACTTCTGGCATCAATGCCTCAGAAACCATTGCTCTGTCGGGTGCTTACACACTGATGTCGGAATGGAAAAAGGCTGATGCCGAACAATAAGACTACTGAGGTTTCGCAAGTAAATATCCCATTGCAGGGTCAACCCTCTTCAACATTATATTGTGGCGTTGCAAAGACATTATAATTACACTCGAAGAAGTTGGATAATAACATCTAAGGCTGGAAGTGATGACCTCAGAGAGGCCGTCGCTGCCTGCTCGAAGCGAATGAAAGATAGCATGCATAAACGTCTTGGCGAAGAGGGCCTGGGACGTGGTAAGGAGTAGAGGGCATATCTTCGGCCTCGGAGAGGTCGTGTGCATCTCGAAGAGATGCATA
>OMVH01000163.1 GCA_900314365.1 uncultured Prevotella sp.
GAGGCGCTCGAGGTCCGATCTCGAGCGAAAAGTACTCAAAAAAGGGTCTCAAAGCGCTTGGATTTTCTCTATTTCGAGATTTTTATTTGTAAAGGATTCGGTTAGTGTTAGCATTATTTAACGCCCATTTTTCCGTATCAAAAATCAAAGTTATCCATTGCACACTCTCCCCATTTGAAGCTCTTCCTGCCCCGAAGTTAATTGGTGCTTATCAGCAGGAAACTACCACTGAGAAAGAGCATAATCGCTTGTGGAACTTGAATTCGTTCATTTAGGAAGCCTGTAGTTTTTTCTCTAATGCATGTCGGCATCAACGAAGGAAAGAGGCAGCAAATCCTTGATGCTGTGAAGAATGTAGATTCCTTTGGTACCGTAGAGCAGGATGCGTACAGGCGATTTGTAGCGGTCCTCCACTTCCAGAATTACCTGCCGGCATGCTCCACAAGGTGAGACCGGATTCGTCGTGAGCCCCTTTTCATTGCGTGCTGCTATAGCAAGTGTCGTGATAGGCTGGTCGGGATGTGAAGCCTGGGCTGCAAAGACAGCCGTTCGCTCGGCACATAAGCCTGAGGGAAAGGCGGCATTCTCCTGGTTAGCTCCGATGACAGTTTCGCCATTGGCAAGTCGTACTGCTGCTCCTACAAAGAAATGACTGTAACGGGCATAGGAGTTTTTAGTTGCCATAATAGCCTTTTCCACGAGGTCGCGGTCGGCCTTGGAGAGTTCCTCGGGCTGGACAAGCTCCATATTGATTTCTAACTTGATATTCTTCATAGATCAATGTTTAAGTTCAAATGCGCCAATATCGGGTTTGTCATCTCGGGTGGTTCCCTCTCTGTCGGTGGGCAGCGAGGTTGTCGGATTAGCCTTGTCAACTGCCATGCTCACACTGTCAAGGTGGAAGTCATAATACTGCATGTCGATATCCACCCTATGAAAGTTCTTTTCGCCTGCTTTAGTGGTGTCCTTGACATTCTCGAAAACCACACGCTCAAAATAGATGCTGTCTTTGGTTGTCACCTTGGGTGTTCGTAGTATACAGTCGGCAAAGTGATAGACGAAGGCTTTCGTTGAATCGCTGTTCTCCCCCATAACCACGTCATCAGCATAACCCGTAATAATGCTGTTGCGGCATTCAACATCGAGTGCTCCCCTACTGTTACTGAATCTCAGGGCTGCTCCTCGCTGCGAGTCAAAAGGATAGAACTGAGCTATGGTACAGCCATTGAGCTGAGCCTGTCCACCTAGGATGGAAAGACAGTCGTTGAGGGTATTGGTCAATTGACAGTTATTCAAAATCAGAGTGCTGTTCACTGCCCTTATGCCGTAGCCCTGACAGTTATGAACAGTCACTGCATCTAAGCGCAATTTCTGTTGATTAACGTCAGAAGAATCTATCTCAATTCCATTGAAAGTACTGTGAATGTCCGTGTAGCGAAGTTGATTTCCGTAGGAAGAGGAACGAAAATGCAGCCCATTCCACTGACCACTCATGCGGTCGTAAGGCAGATAGTCGAACATCCAGTCGAGCCGGTCACCACGCATAACCACTTCCCTACCCGCCTCACCTTCAGAGATAAGACGGCCTTTAACATCTAAACCTGCCCCAGCGTGAAAATAAAGCTTCAGGCCTGCAGCAAGAGTCAGTGTGGCTGCACTGTCAACGGTAATACTCCCATAAACGACAACAGGCTGTGCTGAATTGAGCGTAGTGTCGCGGCTGACTCGCAGATTGGTCAGACTCAGTGCATCCCACGACCACGAGCTAAGGTTCACACGCTGCACCTGTCCGCTCTCCAGCGTGAAGATAAGATTGTCGGTATGCTTCTGAGGGTCGGCCACATGATTCTCTGGTGGTGTCACCTCTACGAAGACACGTATGCTGTCACCCTTGCGTATCTCCACATCCTGCGTCTGATAACCTGACGACGGACCGAGATAAGTGCCATCTACATTCACACGGAATCCGGACTGGTTGCCCCGCTCAAGGCGGACACTTTGGCAGCGGAGGCTCGCTCCGGAACGATTGTAAACCCAAAACGACTTAGCTGCCGACGGGACATTGGAGAAAGTGGTATCAAGTTTCAGCGTATCGGCAGAGAAACTAAGAAGTTTCCCCGGTGACGTGCTAAAGTCGCTGTCGTCGGAGCAAGCGGCAAGAACAAATAAGGCCGCCATACTTAGGAGGGAGAGTAATTGCTTCATCTAAAGATGATAACGGAAATTACTTGTTTTTATTTCGCATATACCATGAATGTACTATAAAATGATAGAGCAACAGAGCTAAGATGCTCAGTGCCAATGACGACAGACAGCAAATGCGCAAATCGGTGCCCACGCAGAGCCCTGCACCATAGCCGAGGGCAAGTCCTGTCTCCCAGGAATGGAAATAATTGCTAAGGGCCGTACCTCGCTCGCAATGTCCACGAAGCTTGACACTGAAAAGGAGTATTCTTGATGCCGTGAGTCCAATGCCTATGCCCATCATAACGGGGACAAAGTAGACTTCAGGCCCCGTGCGTCTGAAGAGCATCAGCAGAAGGGCAGCTATGATAAGGATGAGTCCGCTCGTCATCTCACTCCGGAGATTGGCGTCAGCAAAAGCAAAACGTTCGGCAAGCAATGCAAGGAAGAAGCCTGCCATGAGCAGAGCATAGAAGCGCGGGCTGGGCACAGTGGACAACATAATGCCGACGGAAGCCATTACGAGGAATTCGTTAAGGAACAGCCAGGCGGCCTTAGGGAGCAGAAATCGGTCGAGGCTGTAGATGCTGTCAACCTCACTGGGGGTTTTGAAACTGAATTTAACCATTCTCAGAAAGAGTGCACCCGTTATGCCACAAGCTAAAGATCCGTAGACTACATATCGTACCCCATAACTGTTCCAAAGAAACAGTCCCAACACAGGGCCGAGCGACAAAGCAAAACGGCCAAACCACATGATGGCATGATTGGCTTCCGTGCGATGGAGCGACTCAGAGATGTCAATGGCTAAGGTGCTGTAGAGCACAGTCTGAGAGAGTCCGAAGAAGCATCCTACGAGAAAACTGCCCGCTACCAGCAGCAAGTAACGGTCCTCTACTCCTACATGACCTAAAAGGGGCAGGGAAGCCACACAAAAAAGTGTTAGAACAATGGCTGTAAGACACACTTTGTTGCGACGGTAACGTTCTACGAAATGGGAACAGAAGCCTCCAAGGACAAAGAGCCCGAGAGCATAGGCAACAAACAAGCATGCTGTCTTGGAAAGAGGTATTTCAAGGGTATCGGCCATCCAAAAGGGAAGGACAGGAAGAAAGATGTAAACGGCCGACGTCACAAACAAATTACTCAGCAGCAGATTCCAAAAGTCCCTGTGCCAGAGCCGTATGTGAATAGGAGTATTTTGAGTATCCATAAAATGAATGCAAAGAAATATTACTCGGCCGCAGGCTCACACTGACGCAACTGTGGGAGGAGCTCATCGTAATTGGATGCCACAAGGTCGGCATAAGGTGCTACGGCAGAAGCCGGATTTGTGGTGGCAAAAGCAATGGTCGTTATGCGGGCTGCCCGCAGCGACTTGAGCCCGTTGAAACTGTCCTCAATGCCTACGCAGTCGGCTGGAGCTACAGCAAGACTCTCTGCTGCCTGAAGATAGCAGTCGGGAGCTGGCTTGCTCCGAGTAAAGTCCTCACTGGTGAGAATGCGGTCAAAAAGTCCACGGAATTCAGGATGCTTCCGATAGAGCTTATCCATCTTGTCGAGATTGCTGCTTGTCACGACCGCAGTTCTGAAATGAAGGAGATGAAGCTCTGATATGAAGGAAGGAAAGCCTTGAATATACTCGTAATTCATTGTTGCCTCGAAATCGGACACTCGCTTGTTGATGCTTTCCTGAATAGACTTATCCGGGAAATAAGTGCTGAATATTTGGTCAAGGGTCATCCCCTTAATACGCTGTCCAAGCTCTGGATCTTGAGGAAAGTACTCACCGCACAAGCCCTGCCAAAATTGGGTATATTGGCTCTCGGAGTCGACAACAACACCATCAAGGTCGAAGAGGACGGCCCTCTTTCCTGAAAAGACATTCTCCATATAATGTATATCCTAATTTTGCGTGCAAAGTTAATAAAAAAAGACCATTGACATGTGGGGTAATAGGTTTTTTGTTAACTTTGCAAGCACATTAGAATACAGTTATGGATGAACTGCTGAAATATTTCCCTGACCTCACGACCGTGCAGCGCCAACAGTTTAATGCTCTCGAGCCGCTGTACAGAGAATGGAATGACAAGATAAATGTCATTTCACGACGCGATATAGGCTCACTCTATGAGCATCATGTATTACATTCTCTGGCCATTGCCAAAGCTGTAGAGTTTACCGATGGTTGCCGTGTACTTGACTTCGGAACTGGTGGCGGCTTTCCCGGAATTCCCCTTGCCATCATGCTGCCTCAGTGTTCTTTCAAGCTCATTGATGCCACGGGAAAAAAGATTCGTGTGGCTAGTGAAGTCGTCAAAAGTATTGGTCTGCAAAATGTTACTGCTGAGCACATTCGAGGAGAAGAGCTTAAAGAGCAATTCGATATCATTGTGAGCAGGGCCGTGATGCCTCTTGCCAAACTTGCTTCTATTGTTCGGAAAAACCTGCAAAAAGGGGGGCGGATAGTATGCTTGAAAGGGGGTGACCTCAAAGAGGAGCTGAGGCCTTTTGACGGCAAGGTCGTGGTTACTCCTGTTGACCGCTATTTCAAAGAGGAGTGGTTCAAGGAAAAGTTTATTGTTGAAATTTCAATTAGCTAATAATAAATAAAATATGACGACGAAACGGAACGAAGGCCCTTCTACCGGAACCTTGCATGTTGAACGGTTTATCTGCAACATGATAGAAGAGAATTGCTATGTTGTTAGTGATGCCACGCGTGAATGCATTATTGTGGATTGTGGAGCATTTTATCCTGAAGAGCGACGTGCCATCAAAGAATATATTGATTCTAACTGTCTAAGCCCTAAGCATCTCGTAGCTACGCACGCACACATCGACCACAATTTTGGCAACAACACTCTCTTCGAGGCTTACGGATTGCAACCTGAAGTGTGTACCGACGATGAGGAGCTCATGCGAAAACTCCCTCAACAGGCTCAGGCCATTGCGGGTGTGAAGCTCGATTACGATATGCCGCCGGTAGGAAAATTTCTTTCACCCGACGATACCATCTGCTTTGGCAATCACATTTTCACCATCATTCCTACACCTGGACATACTCCCGGAAGTGTTTTCTTCTATTGTAAGGATGAGGGAATAGCTTTCTCCGGCGATACACTTTTCCGCGGTTCCATCGGCAGAACTGATTTTGAAGGTGGTTCTATGTTTCAAATTATACAAAGCCTAAGGACAATCTCCCAATTGCCCGATGAAACCGTTATTTTGCCTGGACATGGTGAAGCTACGAGTATCGGAAGAGAATTGGCTACTAATCCCTATCTTGACCGATGAATGGGAACAAAACGGAGAAAGTGATTCTCGGCATTGATCCAGGGACCAATCTTATGGGCTATGGTGTCCTACGGGCTGTAGGCAATAAAGCAGAGATGGTAGCTATGGGGGTGATAGACTTAAGGAAGATGCATGACCCTTATCTGCGTCTTGGACGAATTTTTGAACGCGTAACTGGCATTATTGATGAATATCTGCCCGATGAGATGGCAGTGGAAGCGCCTTTCTTCGGTAAGAATGTCCAGTCAATGCTGAAACTGGGTCGTGCTCAGGGAGTGGCCATTGCCGCTGCCATCCATCATGGAGTTCCTATCCATGAATATGCGCCTCTGAAAATTAAGTTGGCTATCACGGGGCAAGGACAAGCCAGCAAGGAGCAGGTTGCAGGGATGTTACAACGTCTTCTTCGCATTAGTCCCGATGATATGCCGCATTTTATGGATGCTACTGACGCTCTTGGAGCCGCTTATTGCCATTTCATGCAAATGGGACGGCCTGAAAGCGAAGAGCATTATCATGGTTGGAAAGACTTTGTCTTGAAAAACAAAGGCCGTGCGCACTGAGTTCGACAAGTAGCGTTGTGAAACTCACAAACTTTGACAGTCAGAGTTTTGGAACGCTCGAAGCGTTCCTTATCTCTTTTGTCTCTTGGCTCTGTCAACTAAAAAGCCCTATGAGCCAAGCACCCAACATCCATGCTATCTTGACTAACAGAATGATAAGTAAGAGCAGGACAAGGATAACTACAACAGAAAAAGCTGTTTTACGCCGAACTTCCGTGACTGTCTTACGGTCGCCATTCACATAGCCTGTAATGAGTCTGAGATTCCGGCCATAGGACCGAAAGAAGCAGTCAAAGATGTCACCCACAAAGAAAGGAATCAATCCTAATAGGATGTCGCGCAGGATATTCACAGTCACTGCCAAGGTCAATGGTACCGATTTGACAACAAACAGACTGTAATAGATGAAAGGCAATGCAAGCAGGCTTGATAGTGTGTCACCCAGTCCGCCGGGAAGTATAAAACCTAATATAGGGTCAACATAATATCGATCCATATACTTTTCCAGCCATTTCATCGAACGATAAACTGGATGAACAAAGAGAATATCCTTGTCTCGCTGCATAATCAGTGACATTCAAAGATATAAAAAACAGACAATTGCAAGAGTACGATGGCTGGTATGCCATACTTGAACTTCTTGTGCTGTGTTTTGTGTCTGAACAGATACATCCCTGCCCAGGCCCCCATACTGCCCCCAAGAATGGCAAGCATTAGGAGCGTAAATTCAGAAATTCTCCTCCTGTGATAACGCGCCTTCAACTTATCTAGTCCGTAGACAGCGAATGTTAAGATATTGATTATTAACAGGTAAAGAAGAATAAGCTCAACTGTTGTCATAATAAGGGTTCTATGATTTTGGCTATCTGTTCCAAGCCTCGCTCGTCGTTTTCATCGAACGAATCAAACTCGGTGCTGTCAACATCAAGAACAGCTATAATGCGCTCTCCTCTCCACACAGGTACGACAATTTCAGAATTTGAGAGCGAGGAACATGCCATGTGCCCTGAGAACTGATGAACATCTGGTACTATAATAGGTCGGCCTTCAGCCCATGAAGAGCCACAAACACCCTGTCCTTTGGCTATGGTGTAGCATGCTACGGAACCCTGAAAAGGGCCAAGCACCAAATTAGATTCCCTCACAATATAGACGCCTACCCAAAAATAGTAGGGAAAAGCCTCTTTGAGTGCTGCTAAGACGTTACATAGACAACCCACTCTGTTATCGATTCCTTTTATTAAATTCTCAACCTGCAGAGCGAGAGTCTGATACTCTTGAGCCTTATCAATCGTACTCATTTATGTATTTCAGTTTGTTGTCGTATGCAAAGTTACTATATTCGTGGCAGAATAAAGAAGGAACGTTTGTCGATTCTCTTGGAGTAATCGCGATTAACGCCGAAAGCCGCTGAAACTCAGCGGCTTTCTTACGGTTTACATATAGTTTCCTTGGGTTTGCACAAGGTTTACCCGAAGTTGTCGTACATAATACTCTCAGGCTCCACACCTAAGGAGTCGAGATAGTCAGTTACAGTCTTGATTAGCATTGGAGGACCACAGAGGTAATACTCACAGTCTTCAGGAGCATCGTGGTCTTTGAGATAGGTATCACGGATGCAGTTCACAGCAAAACCGGTGTAATACTTTACTCCAAGTTCGTCAGCCTTAGGATCTTGACGGTCGAGCGACAAATGGAAATGGAAGTTGGGGAATTCCTTCTCGAGCTCCCAGAAGTCCTCAAGGAAGAAAGCTTCGGTGAGTGAACGGGCACCATAGAAGAAATGCATCTCGCGGTCAGTGCAATGCAACGTCTTGGTCATGTGCATGATTTGTGACCTCAGCGGAGCCATTCCTGCTCCACCACCAATCCAAATCATTTCTTTCTTTGAGTCGAAATGCGGATGGAAGTCACCGTAAGGCCCACTCATCTTCACTTTATCGCCGGGTTTGAGGCTAAAGATATAGGAAGAACCGATGCCGGTAGGTACGTCCAGGAAGCCCACCTGTGGCCGTGGCTTAAACGGTGTGGAGGCTATTCGGACTGTCAACATGATGATATCACCCTCTGCAGGATAGTTAGCCATTGAGTAAGCGCGGGTGGTCTCTTCAGGGTTGTGAGCTTTCAGACTGAAGATGTTGAACTTCTTCCATGCACCTATATAGTCATCACCGATAAGGCTCTTATCGAAATCCTTGTCATAATCAATACAGTCGTAAGCCGGTATTGTTATCTGGGCATAAGAACCCGGGATGAAATCCATATGCTCTCCAGGAGGAAGTGCAACCTTAAATTCCTTGATGAAGCTCGACACGTTATTGTTGCTCAGAACCGTGCATTCCCACTCTTTCACGCCAAGGACCGATTCAGGAACCTTCACCTTCATATCACCATTCACCTTACACTGACATCCAAGCCGCCAGTGGTCCTTGATTTGCTTACGAGTAAAGTGGGGACGCTCTGAATCGAGAATACCGCCACCCCCTTCAAGAACCTGGAGCTTGCACTGTCCACAGCTTGCCTTTCCGCCACAGGCTGAAGGAAGATAGATGCCGTTCTGGTTGAGCGTCGACATCACGCTGTCGCCCTGAGCAACCGTGAGCGTACGGTCACCATTCACGGTTATTGTCACATTGCCACTTGGCGATAAATAGCGCTTCGCCACAAGAAGCACGACGACCAGCAGAAGTATTACCGTCAGGAACACTCCCATGCTGGCAAATATAAAACCGAAATCCATATTCTCTTTCTGTTGATGTTGAGATACTAAAACTTAATTCCACTGAAGCACATCATGGCCATGGCCATAAGTCCGACAGTGATGAATGTGATGCCGATACCCTGCAAGGGCTTGGGTACATTGCAAAACTGCATCTTCTCGCGAATAGCACCCAGGCTGACTATAGAGAACAACCAGCCCAGGCCACTACCAAAGGCGTAGGCGATACTGTCCCAAACAGAGCCTATGAACTGTGTGTTCGTAGCGTCGAGATGGATTCGCTGCTGCATGAACAGCGATGCACCCATGATAGCACAGTTCACAGCTATAAGAGGCAGGAAGATTCCTAATGCACTATAGAGTGAGGGACTGAATTTTTCCACAGCCATCTCCACTATCTGTGTGATACCGGCAATAACAGCTATGAAGAGTATAAAACTCAGGTAGCCTAATCCTAAGGGGTCGAGAACATGAACTTGAAGTAAGTAGTCAACGGGAACAGTAACAACAAGCACAAACGTAACGGCGGCGCCGAGACCGAGACTCGTCTTGACGTTCTTCGATACAGCAAGGAACGAGCACATGCCAAGGAAGAACGCAAATATCATATTGTCCACAAAAATGGACCGGAAGAACAAATTGAACAGATGTTCCATAACTATTTTTCTATGAAAACGATATTAATTGCTTATTTCTTAGCCTCCTTATCAAAATAGGCTCTGTGCACCCAGATGACACACCCGACAAGTATCAATGCCATGGCGGGCATCGTCATCATGCCGTTGTTGATATAGCCGGCATCGTAGCATGACTGTGGGATGATGGTAAAGCCAAGCAACGTACCGCGGCCGAGCAGCTCGCGCACCCCACCCACGATGACAAGAATCAGAGCATAGCCCAATCCATTACCTATACCATCAAGAAACGAGGGCCAGGGCTTGTTCATCATGGCAAAAGCTTCGAGACGCCCCATGAGAATACAGTTGGTGATAATCAGACCCACATAAACCGACAGCTGCACACTAATATCGTAAGCTACGGCCTTCAGTACCTGGCTGACGATGGTAACAAGGGCTGCTACAACCACAAGCTGTACGATAATTCGGATACGATTGGGAATTGTCTTGCGAATGATAGAAATAAAGACATTACTGAATGCCGTGATGACTGTCACAGCCAATCCCATTACAATGGCCGGTTTCAACTGTGTGGTCACGGCGAGAGCACTACAAATGCCCAATACCTGCACCATAATGGGGTTGTTCAGGTTGAGCGGCGATATTAGAGCCTCTCTATTTTGTTTAGAAAATATACTCATAGTCTTACATTATTTAGATGCCTTTATTGACTTACTGATTGCCTCAAGATCGTACTGCGTCAGGCAGGTTTTAAGCATAGCGTCAACACCATTTGAAGTGAGCGTGGCTCCTGTGACGGCATCAACCTGCGTGGTTTTATCGGTTACTTTCTTCTTTACTCCGAGGACAATATCCTTAGAGTCACCGGCATGGAGTTTCTTGCCGATAAACTTCTTTTGCCACTCCACATTATCCTTTATCTCAGCGCCAAGACCTGCAGTCTCGCTTTCATGATTGAAATAGACGCCGTACACGGTATTCATATCTGAAGCATCTACGGCAATATAGCCCGAGATGCCCCCCCAAAGTCCCATGCCTTTTAGAGGAAACACGACCACCCGTCGTCCATCAACATTACAGTTATAAAAGGGCTTGTGATTGACAGAATCTTTGCTTACGACCTTATTATAGGTTGCTTCTGCATCGGTATCAGAAAGACCGCGAAGATTGAGCGAATTGAGAATTTGCTTTTTCTCGTCGAGGGCCACGTTTCTGTCCTGCTGTGGTTTGAGAGCCACATAGACGAATGCAAGCAGGAACGACACAATGACTACGAGTACGATGGAATAAACCATCGTATAGCTATTGCTGTTAGTATTTAGTTTCATATTTCAGTAGCCTCCTTTATTACTTGTTAGCAGCTCGGCGTGCACGCTTTGCTATGTTACGCTCGACGACACAGTAGTCGATGAGGGGCGCGATGAAGTTACCAAAGAAAATGGCGAGCATCATGCCTTCGGGATAACCGGGATTCATTACTCTAACAATGATAGCCATTGCTCCAATAATAAAGCCGTAAATCCATTTACCGGTTTCGGTGCGGGCTGATGTCACAGGATCCGTGGCCATAAAGACAGCTCCGAAGCAGAAGCCACCGAGCAAGAGATAGTCGTACCAGGGCATTGTCAGAGCACCGGTAGCGTTGAAGATGGCTGCAAGTATACCACCACCGAGGAAAACACTCAGAATGGTTTTCCAACTTGCTATGCCAGTGAAAAGCAGCAGCAAGGCACCCAATCCGATGGCAATGACAGAGGTCTCGCCGATAGAGCCGGGAATAAAGCCTGTAACCATGTCCCAGTTAAAGTTCACATTCACTTGCTGAGCCATCTCTCCGAGTGGTGTAGCAGCCGTAAAACCGTCAGGAAGATCGTAGCCAAGCCCGCAGATGCTCTGTGTGGCCACCCATGCTTTGTCACCGGTCATCTGAGAGGGATAAGAGAAGAACATGAACATACGTGCCGAGATGGCTACATTGAAGATATTCATACCTGTGCCTCCGAAGATTTCCTTGACAAATATGACTGAGAATGCAACAGCCAAAGCCAATATCCAAAGGGGAGTATTAATAGGTATTATAAGAGGTATAATGATACCTGTCACAAGATATCCTTCCTGTATTTCCTCATGTTTCCACTGAGCCCATGCGAACTCTATACCTAAGCCCACAATATAGCTGACGAGAATTTTGGGGAGAACAGCTAAAAAACCGTAGAAGAACATAGCCCAGAAACCGGTTTCAGCGAGCTTTCCTGCAGCGAGGCTGTTTTGGTAGCCTACATTATACATACCGAAGAGCATTGCAGGCATCAAGGCAATCACCACAAAACTCATGATGCGCTTGGAGTCAATGGAGTCGTGGATGCTTACGCCACTCTTCGAAGTAGTGTCAGGAACGAAGAGAAAACTCTCCAATCCGTCAAACAGGCTCCAAAGCGGATGAAGCTTGCCTCCCTCCTCGAAATTGGGTCTTATCCTGTCGAAAAAGTTCTTTAATGACATATTATAAGGTTTATGCGTTTTCTTTTCTTAGTGTATCAAGTCCTTGTCTGACGATTTCCTGCAAAGGCAATTTTGAAGAGTCGACAAACTCTGCAACAGCGAAATCTTCTGGTGCAACCTCGTAGATTCCTAACTGTTCCTGACGGTCGATGTCACCGGAAATAATTGCTTTGACGAGATAGCCGGCATAGATGTCCATAGGGAACACACGGTCGTACTCGCCGCTCATGATGAGATTTCGCCGTCCTCCCTTCACACGAGCGTCGAGATTGTAGCCCTGACGATGTGGAAAAAGCCAGGAGAAATAGCTGTGAGAGGCTGAGAATTGGCTTAGTCTCGGCTTTATCCATCCAAGCATCTCATGTTTGTCGTCTCCTTCAGGGATAGCGGTAATCTCTGAGGTATGGGCTCCCAGGAAGTCAGATATTGCAGCTACACGACCAGTGAGAGGATTGCCATTGATGAGCCTCACATGCTCTGTCTGCTTCAACTGGTCACCAACAATTTGCTGAAGAGGTGTCCCCACAAGAGCTTCCACATAATGAGGAGCTTTGATTTCGCTACCTGCAAGCGCAACTGTCCTCCTCAAGTCAACCTTGCCATTGAGGAACAGACGGCCAAAGAATATCACGGCTGTAGCATCAACAGTCCACACGGTCTCTCCCTTGTTGACAGGAGAAAGATGATTGACTTGAACGCCTACGTTTCCAGCCGGACATGGACCGTCAAAGACATTCACCTCTGCGTCCTTGAGTCCCTTCAGAGCTTGTTCTGTCTGCTGAGGACCTACGCCGACGTAGACTTTCGCAATCTTTGCCAAGGCACTAACGCCTGTTTGGAAAGCTGCCTCATTATCCTTGAGCTCGAAACTGAAAGAACCGGCAAGAGGCATGTCACGAAGGGCTGAAATGAAAATGGCTTTTGGTTCTTTGTCAGGTTCTGTTGAAATGGCATAAGGAAGCTGATTAATATAACCGAAAAGACCGGCTTCAAGTAATGAACGACGGACATCTTCACCACTGAGTGTCTGGATGTCTTTTTTTCCAAAATCAACGAATTCCAGCCTCTCGTCAGCTTTTACTTTCACGCACAGCACCTTGCGCCTTAACCCGCGCTCAATAGATGTGACCGTTCCGCTCACGGGCGAAGCAAATTTGACATCGGGAAATTTCTTATTGACAAACAACGCGTCGCCAGCCTTGACATGATCACCTTCGTGTACTGCCACTTTAGGGGAAACCCCCGGGAAGTCATCAGGAACGAGACCATATTCACCGTTCACCGTAATCACTTCTTTTTCCTCCCTGGCTCTACCCGTAAGGTTGATATCAAGACCTTTACGCAACTTGATTACTTTGGCCATAAATATTAATGATGATTGAATAGTTTCTACTCTTGGGCACACATAATGCTTTCGTACTGCAAATTTAAGGAAATAATACCAAAGAAGGAAGAAAATGGCTCTAAAAATTTCCATTGCCAAAGAAATAACTGTAATTTTGTGCGCTATAAAGAAACTAAAACATATCATCAGTATCCTGGTATGGGCTTTGGCTGGCCTTTACTTCGCAGGAATAGTACTGCTCCACGTGCCAGCAGTACAGACTGCTATTGGCTCTGAGATTGCAGGTGCCTTGGCTAAAAAGTTTGGAACAAAAGTGCGCGTAGGACGTGTCGACCTTGGATTTTTCAATCGTTTCATCGTTGATGATGTACTCTTGTGGGATCAGAACGGTCATCAGATGCTCCGTGCTTCCAGAATGTCCGTCAAGTTTGATTATCTCTCCTTAGCACAAGGACGATTCTCTGTTTCCTCAGCCCAGCTTTTCGGATTGCGGGCACGCTTATACCGCAAGAATGCACTGTCACCCCTAAATTTTCAGTTTGTCATAGATTCCCTCGCTTCCAAGAAGCCTAGTCAGCAAAGCAGGCTTGACTTGAGTATTCATTCTCTCATAGTCAGACACGGAGAAATAATCTATGACCAACTTGACAAACCACGCAAACATGTTTTTGATTCCTACCATTTAAGTGTTTCCGGACTGAGTGGGCACATCGTTCTGAACACATTGACCAATGACTCAGCCAATGTTGTAGTGAAGAATCTACGATTCCGGGAACATTCCGGTTTCACTCTGAAGAAACTTACATTTCGCTTTCAAGCTAACCGGCAAAATGCCAAATTGAGCGAAGTGGAACTGCGGTTACCACAGACTCATCTTCGCATACCCGACATACTGGCATCATATAGGTTTGAAGGTAAGAAGCTTTCTTTACAGTCCTTACATTACCAGGGGAATATTTCAGACTCGCAAATTTCGCTTTCCGACCTTAGCGCATATAGCAGAACATTAAGCCGTTACAGCAACCCATTGAAGCTTAACATTGCATTCCAAGGCTCTGGAACTGATGTTGCTGTAAGGCGGTTGCTCATATCCTCTACGAAAGGAGATCTTTCACTCTCAGCCAATTTCTCTATCAGCCATTTAGACGCTGTACCCCGCTGGAAGATTCCAGCTTTTGATGTTTACGCCAATATCGCCTCGCTGCGTAAAGAGTTCAAAGTAATCCCTTCTGGCGACTATCCGGGGTTTGTAAAGTTAACAGGAGCTGCGAGCGGATTCGGAAGGGACCTCCATGCAAACTGCAATCTCTCTTCCGATGTAGGCACCCTTCGTTTCAACTTCAACAAACATGATACCCTCTTTGGCATTAAAGCTTCTACTCCAGGCATTAATCTTCAGTCACTACTCTCCAACGAAAAGCTTGGACTGGTAGCTGGCACAGTCGCGCTCAATGGGACTCTAAAGGGTTGCCATCCCTCAAAGATTGATGTCACAGGGCTTGTGTCGCAGTTTGACTACAATAGCTACAACTATCGAAACATTCATCTCAAAGTCGAGGCTGACAGAATGGCTAGCCTAAGGACTATGCTCCTTAAAGGGGAGTCCACTATTGACGACCCTAACCTCCGTGCTCAGGTTAGCGGCACGGCTTCTCTCTCCCCGGGTGGCAGCAAAGCCTTCAGCCTTCAAGTGAGGCATATTAATCCTTCGGCGCTCCATCTTTCAGGAAAATGGCCCGGACAGACTTTCAGCTTCCGAGCTGACGCTAATCTCACAGGCAGCCGTATAGAAAATATGAATGGCACGTTGAACCTTACAGACTTCATCCAGTCTCAAGATGGTACCCCACTCTATACGCTTTCAGGACTTCATTTAACTGCTGCCAACGCCAACGGTCGTCACTCCTTGGAAATGAAAAGCGATTTTGGCTTCCTCTCTGTCAATGGCATATTTGATTACCGTACACTCCTCCAAAGTGTCATGGGCATCATTCTGCGCAAATTGCCCGGTCTACGAGCCGTAGCTCCATCGTTAGCACGTCTGGGTACGACGATCAACTCTCGCAATCGCTTCAACATTGATGCAGACATTCATAACACTGATTTCCTGCGTCATATTTTTCATATTCCGCTCACTGTTACCAAGCCGGCAGTACTCAAGGGAAACCTTGACGAAAAGACCCATCACATCGACCTTACCCTCTCTTTGCCTGACGTTGATTACAATGGAAAGCGCTACAGCAACGGAGCTTTGAGAATTTACACACCAAATGATTCGTTGTTGTTGTCCCTACGGCTGAGACACATGGATGGGAACACCGAGGGAACAGCCTACAGCCTCAAAGCATCAGCGGCCGAGAATCGACTTCTCAGCTCTCTGTCCTTCCATTCAACAGGCAGTGAACATCCACTGCACGGAAGCCTTGTAGCATCAACTCAGTTTTTCCGTAAGCCTGACGGAATAACCGCAGCCGAACTGAGCTTCTTGCCTTCAGCCATCACTGTGGGTGATTCCATCTGGGAAGTTCAGCCTTCAAATGTGGTTTACAGTAAGAACGATATTACTGTGAACAACTTTGAAATCAGCCACGGCGATCAACACATCATTGCAGACGGGAGAGCCACTTCCAATAGCAAGGACTCCATCTTCGTTGACCTCAAAGATATTGACGTTGCTTATGTGCTCAATCTTGTAGACTTCCATTCTGTCGACTTCGGCGGAAAAGCTTCCGGAAGGGCTTTCGTGGCCGGTGTCTTCCATAAGCCTCAGGCCGCAGCGAGCCTCAGAGTGAACGACTTTACATTTGAGGGTGGCCGCATGGGATGGCTTGATGCAAAGGTCAACTGGGATCAGACGGGTAAGCAGATAAATATCGACGCAACTGCCAACGACACCATAGGTTCCGGACTACAAGCCCACTATGGACGCCGCACAGATATCGTAGGGTATGTGTCACCGGGCCGAAACAGCATTGACCTCGGCTTCACGCTCCATAACTCACGCCTCGAGTTTGTGCAGAGTCTGTGCAGATCGTTTATGAACCGAATGGATGCCAGTGCCCGAGGCAACCTCAGACTTAGCGGCAGCCTCAGCAACATGAATCTCACGGGTTCGGCAGTTGCCGACGGTGTGGTGGGCATTGAGCCTCTGGCCACCACCTATACTCTTCACAACGCAAGCATACGTCTGGTGCCCGACGAAATCATCTTCAACAGCGATACCCTAAGAGACGAGAAGGGCAACAAAGGACTTCTCACTGGTTCCATTCACCACAAGCATCTTACAAACATGAGCTACGACCTCAAGGTTCACGCCAATAATCTCCTATGTTATGACCAGAAGACATTTGGTGACAACACCTTCTGCGGCACAGTCTTTGCCACGGGCGACTGCACCATCAGCGGGCGTTCAGGTGAAGTGGACATTAATGTGAACGTTACTCCTCAACGCGGCTCTACCTTTATTTATAATACAACCACACCAGGCGCGGTAGGCAGTCAGGACTTCATCAGCTGGACATCGAGGGATTCTGTCCGTACAGCTGCTTCCACCGACAGTCTCTCACGCCCCACCTTGTTGGACGACATCCCAACTGACATCCACATCAACTTTGTCATCAACTGTACGCCTGAAGCCACACTGAAAGTCATCACCGACGGACAGACTGGCGACTACATTGCCCTCGAAGGAGATGGAACTCTGAGAGCCGCTTATTTCAATAAAGGTGCTTTCAACATGTTTGGCAACTATGTGGTCGATCACGGAATCTATAAGCTTACCATTCAGCATGTCATCAAGAAAGATTTCCAGTTTGGTCAGGGCGGCACCATCGCTTTTGGTGGCAATCCTTACGAGGCAGCCTTGAACCTGAAGGCACAGTACACGGTCAACGGAGTCAGTTTGGCCGATCTGAATATTGGCCGTTCGTTCTCGTCAAGCAACACGCGTGTAGACTGCATCATGAATATTACGGGCACGCCGGCAACGCCGAAAGTAGAGTTCTCACTCGACCTTCCCACTGTAAACAGCAACGCCAAACAGATGATTTACAGTCTGATAAACAGTGAAGAAGAGATGAACCAGCAAGTTCTCTACCTCCTCGCCGTAGGCCAATTCTACTCAATGGGTAACAACAACCAGAGTCTGGAGGGAGCAGCACGTCAAAGCCAGACCTCCCTTGCCATGCAAAGCATCCTCTCTGGCACCCTCTCACAGCAACTCAACAACGTACTTTCAACGGTGGTAAACAACACCAACTGGAACTTTGGTGCAAACATCTCCACGGGCAATGAAGGATTCTACAACGCCGAATACGAGGGTCTCCTCAGTGGCCGTATGCTTAACAACCGGCTCGTTTTCAACGGTCAGTTCGGCTATCGTGACAATGCTAATGCCACGACTTCCTTCATCGGCGACTTCGATTTGCGCTACCTGTTACTGCCCAACGGAAACTTAGCCATTAAGGTCTACAATCAAACCAACGACCGCTACTTCACCCGCAACAGTCTGACCACGCAAGGCATCGGCCTAATCATGAAAAAGGACTTCAGTGGTTGGCGCGACCTCTTCGGACTGAAAAAGAAAACAAACAAAAAGAAATCAAAGGTTCAAAATAAAAGAGAAACGAAATGAAAAAGTTGTTTTTATCAACAATGTTGCTTCTGTGCGGCTTTGTTTCGTCACAAGCTCAGGAGCTTGATGCCAAGTACGCCGTAGGGCTGTTAAGTCCTGGAACTCTGGCTCCTGATATGACAATCCATTCACTTGATGGAGGCGAATTAAGCCTGTCGGAATCACGTGAGAAAAACGGTTGCTATCAGATTCTGGATTTCTGGGCTTCGTGGTGCCCCGACTGCCGTAAGGACATTCCTAAGATGAAAGCCATTGCTAAGGACTACGAAAACTACGGCGTATGGCTTACTGGTATTTCGTTCGACACCGATTCTACGGCATGGAGGAAGTGTGTTAAGAAGAACGAGATGACGTGGACGCAACTCAGCGAACTGAAAAAATGGAAACACGGAACGAAGATAGACAGCCTCTATCACGTGAAATGGATACCCACCCTCTATCTTATTGACCCTGATGGAAAGGTGGTCTTAGGCACAGTGGAGGTAAAACGCCTGCGTGCTACTATTGACAGTCTTATTCAGGCCGGAAAGATTACGAAGTTTATGCTTCCCGAATTTAAGGATGTCACGAAGTATATTGCTGGCAATCTCCATTACCCGAAGATTGC
>OMVH01000116.1 GCA_900314365.1 uncultured Prevotella sp.
TCTTCAACTTTCTGGAGGATCCTCTGATTCCTTCTGACAACAATGCAAGCGAACGCGGCATTAGAAAGTTGAAGATAAAATTGAAGAACTCTGGTACCTTTAGGTCGGACTTAGGTGCAGATGCATTCTTTGACCTGCATTCCATCATAGAAACTGCGAAGAAGCATAAGCAGACGCCATTTGAAGCAATCCGAGCACTGTTTGGTGATACGGATAGCTCTGTCGTACCTATCGCTGAATAGTTACATTGGCGAAGACCGAAGTTAACCTAAGTTAAATCAAAGCAAAACTTTTCGTTATTTGTGAAGACATTGTATTTTTGTTAAATAAAACGACTCCCTGAGAACGGAATAGCTAAAGCTTTCAACAAATGGAAACAACAAGACACTCTGTTCAACCATTCGAAGCACTATTTAGTCGCTTCTATGAACCGCTCTGCCGTTTTGCTGCCCACATTTTGGGTGACAATAAAATTGCAGAGGAGTTGGTAGATGATGTCTTTTTGAATTTATGGGAACAGGAGATAGAGCCATCTAATGTGACCAAAGCATATCTGTATACCTCCGTAAGGAACAGCTGTCTCAATGAGCTAAAATCGACTCGTCACAGATTCCAGCAAAAATGTAGCACTGTTGATGAACAGGAAAGAGCGGAACTTCTAAGCTATATTTTTCAGGATAGTCGCCATCCACTCGGAGTGCTTCTGCAGCAGGAACTTGAACAAAAAATAAGTGATGCCATAAGCAATCTGCCTCCAGAATGCAAGCAAGTATTCCTCAAAAGCCGAAAAGAAAATAAAACTTACCAAGAAATCGCCTCGGAGCTGGGTATCTCTATCAACACTGTGAAATATCACATTAAGACCGCGATAGCCTCTCTGTCAAGAAGCCTATCCCCTTATCTCCTGCATATGATGGTCTGCTTTTTTCTAAGAAAAATCGAATTCTGACTACCCTACTCTGCCATAAAAGTTGTTATCAGAATATAACAACGCATATTATGGAGCATATCGACAGTCTCATTTTAGCCTTTCTCAACGGCGTAATTACGCACGAAGAGTTTGAAGAGCTCAAGGCTTGGATTACGGCCAAAGAGGAGCATCGTGAATATGCCCGTAAGACGATTGAGCTCTGGTTCTCAGCCAGTGTCGTTGCCGATAATACTCCGCACGATGCGCAATCAGCCTACGAACGGTTCAGTAAGAGTGTGCAGAGCAAGGACATCGAAGCAGAACAGCCCCAAGGTGTTTCTTCGTCGTTCAATAAGCTGCTGTGGGTTGGTGCTGCAATGATAGCAATCATACTACTTCCACTGATTGGATATTTAACGGGCAGAAACAACGTCCACAATCAGTTCTCCTCAGTCAGAATAGTCGTGCCTAAAGGTTCTGAAAGCCAATTAATTCTTCCTGACGGAACACAGGTGCGACTGAATGCAGGCACTTCACTCACCTATAGTCAAGGCTACGGCATCACGGATCGTGAGGTACAGCTCGACGGTGAAGGCTGGTTTGCAGTGAAGCACAACTCCAAGATTCCTTTTACAGTTGAGAGTGACAGAGTCACTCTAACTGACCTTGGAACGGAATTCAGAATTTCCAACTATAAGAAAGACAACCTCAGTTACATCACTCTCATAGATGGAAGAATACGCGTAGAAAACCGCATTCTAAAATCCTCAACATCTTCCCTCAGGCCTGGAGAATGCATGCAGATAAATAAGTACACAGGCAAGATTACCACTACAAGAAAAGACTTTAGTCTGGTCAACGCACGCTCTTTTAACATCATAAAATTCGACGACGAGCCTATGGAATCAATTGCCAAATGCCTGGAACGCCAATACAACGTGAGTATCATTGTTGAAAACAAATTGAAAGACAAACGATTCTTTGCCACCATCGACGTGAGGAAAAATACCCTAACCGATGTACTCCGACTCCTGCAGGGCACCCAGCGACTGCGGTACGAGAAGCAAGGAGACGTCTACATTCTGCATTCCAATTAGCAGACAAGCACGAAGCCTACAAGAACACCTAACAAACATATAATCAATCATCTTAATTACTTTAACCCTAAATTTATGATTTACTTTAAGAAAACATTAACCGCCTTAGCTCTGCTCATTGGAGTCTCAATGGCAGCGCATGCGCAAACAGTGACCCTGAAAGCGCAAGGCATCACAGTGAAAGAAGCGATTGCCAGAGTTGAAAAAATCACCGGCTATTCCTTCGTCTACTATTCTTCCGACATCAACCCCGAAAAACGAGTTAACATCAAAGCCAACAAAGCTCCTGTCTCGGTGGTCGTGAGTCAGATTCTCAAAGGGCAGGACGTCAGCTACGAAATCAAGGACCGCAATGTTATCATCCGCAAGAAAGTGCAAGAAACATCGGCTGCGCAGCAAGCGGAAGGCAAACAGAAAGTCTCCGGGAAAGTGGTGGACGACAATGGCGATCCCATTGTTGGAGCTACCGTGAGGGCTACTGGTGCTAACACCGGTACCATTACAGACATCAATGGTGACTTCAGCCTCACCGTGCCTAAGGGAAAGAAAATATCTGTCTCTTATATCGGATTTCTAGATGTTGAAACCACGCCTTCTGAAAAGATGAGCATAGTAATGGAAAGTGACACAAAATCACTTGACGAAGTGGTAGTCGTTGGCTATGGCACTCAAAATCGTCAAGCCATAACGGGGGCAATCGCCAAAGCAGACATTTCTAAATATGAAGTGGTGCCTTCGAACAATGTCATGGAAATGCTGAAGGGTACTATAGCAGGACTGAACATCTCAGGAACCAATTCTGCCGGTGCATTAGGAGACTTTACTATACGTGGACAGAACTCCACAAGCGGGAACAGCCCACTTGTTGTAGTCGACGGGGCCATCTTTCCTGGTTCACTGGCAGACATCGCATCCGATGATATTGAATCGTTTACTGTCCTCAAGGACGCAAGTGCAGCAGCTGTCTATGGCTCTCGCTCTGCTAACGGAGTGATTCTCATTCAAACCAAAAGAGGAAAGAGCATGGACGGCAAACCTGTATTTAACGTAAATCTATCATATGGGATTTCCAACGAACTGAAACGACCGAAACTATATGATGCAAAAGGTTACATACAGCGATTGTTGGATATCCGCAAGACAAACGGACAAGAAGCCGATCCCAACAAGATATCATTATACCTGGAAAAGATAGAGCAAGAAAACTATGAAGCAACCACAGACCACAAGCCAACCATTAGCGACCCTTACGACCTATTCTCTCAAAATGCGTTCGAAGTAAAGTCTAATTTGAGCATCTCGAACAGTACGCAGAATTTCAACTACTTCATTTCCACCACCTTGACTAATCAGCACGGTGTGGTCATGAACGACAAGTACAAGAATTTTGTAGGCCGAATAAACATTTCGACGAACCTCACTAAGTGGCTAACCATTGGCACCAACACGTTCTTCAGCTTCCGCGACTATTCCGGTGCGACTCCAGATATGGACAGAGTCTCCCAAACAAGTCCCTATGCATCAATGAAAGACAAGGCTGGGAATTATATCCAATATCCCCAAACAACCACTTCGTTCGAAAGTCCCTATTGGACGATTCGAACTGACGACCTGGAGAAATACTACGATTTGAGTTCTGTGCTGAACGTCAATGTAAAGTGTCCCTGGGTGAAAGGGTTGTCGTACACCTTGACATTCTCAAACACCTTGCGGTTTGGAAGAAGGTATTATTTCAACGACGAGAACACTCATTTAGGCATCACCAAAAATGGAGAAGGTGACAAGTACCACAGCAAGAACTATAACAATCTGTTGGACAATATTATTAAGTACAACAACACATTCGGAGGCAAACATAATGTGGATGTAACTCTCCTGTATACAAGGGAACATTACACATACGATACCACAGAAGGCTACGCAGAAAACTTTGACAATACGGTCTTGGGATATAACAAATTAGAGGACGGGAAAATTCAGAAAGTATATACTGGGGCTGGTGACGGAGGCGACATCGGTTGGATGGCACGCGGCACTTATACCTATGACAACAAATATTCTGTAACCGGTACGATACGTCGCGACGGATGCTCGTCATTCAGCAAGAACAACAAGTGGGGTACTTTTGCTTCGGGAGGCGTGAATTGGAATATCACGCGTGAGAATTTCATGAAGAAAGTGAGCTTCATCGACAATCTTGCTCTCAGACTGTCATATGGCTCCAACGGAAACCAGTCAATCAACCCATACAGCACTTTGGCAAAAGTCTCAACGGACAAGTATCTATTTGCTGGCCAAAACAACTACTCTATCACGCAATACATCTCATCGATAGCTCTTGACAACCTTGGATGGGAGAAAACCACCGGAACCAACTTGGGATTGGACTTTTCTTTTCTCCACAACAGACTTTCAGGCTCAATCGATGCTTATCTGACAAATACCACAGACTTGCTGTTCAACTTAACGGTTCCCTCCGTATCGGGCAGAACTTCCATACTGTCAAATATCGGAAAAATAAGGAACAAGGGCATTGAACTGTCACTGCATTCCCTGAACATAGATGCTAAGGATTTCAAGTGGAGCTCTGATTTCGCATTTTCGCTTAATCGGAACAAAGTCGTCACCATTCTTGGAAAAGACAATGATGGCGATGGAAAGGAAGATGACCTCGTCAGCTCCGGATATTTCATAGGACGTTCCCTGGGTACCATCTATGCCTATAGAGTCACGGGCATGTGGCAACAGAAAGACGAAGACGATGGAACCATCATGAGCGGCATGCGACCTGGAGACTACAAACTTCAAGATGTAGATGGTGACGGCAAGATAACCACAGACAAGGACCGGCAATTCTTAGGCAATACCAATCCTAATTTCAGATGGAGTCTGACCAACACATTCAAATACAAGGAATTCTCATTAATGGTTTATATCAATTCTGTCTGGGGAGGAGACGGTTATTTCCTATCAGGGGCTGACACCCCTTATAATGACGGATATGTCAACAATCCAAACATCAATCACTACGTCTATGATTATTGGATGCCGGATAATCCTGGTGCCAAATACCCACGTACCGACTATTCCAAGAATGCTGCTTACAAAGGAATAAAATACTACGACCGCAGTTTCATCAAATTGCAGAAAGTCGCTTTAAGTTACGATTTGTCTAAATACGTACGGCCTTGGGGAATCAACAATGCAAACGTAATCCTAAGCGCTGACAATTTACTTACCTACGCTCCTCATTGGGACGGTTTGGACCCTGAGACCAATCAGGGCCTCACAGAAACGGCCCGCCCGTCTATCCGCACTTATCTAATGACACTTTCATTCAACTTTTAAACTTCACATCCATGAGAAGATATATTTTCCTTATAATGTGCATTTCGCTCGCCGTAACATCCTGCGACAATGACATTCTCAACGAGACTCCAAAGGATTTCCTGACTCCAGAGAACTCCTATACGAACAAGGCCGGCTTCGATGCCGCCTTAGCAGACGTCTACAAAACAATAAGAGATGACTTTTACGCTGACGGCGTCAGCTGGAAAGGCTATGACTTGTTCGGAGTAGACATCGACTTATGCGGTCCTCGCTCTTCTGAAGACAACTGGACTGAATATTTCTTTTGGAACACCCTCAACGCCGACAACTCTACATCAGAGAAATGGTGGAACCGATTCTACGGCATGATATATCAGTGCAATGCGATCATCAACCGGGCCCAACAGCCTGAAGCAAAATGGAACTCGGAAGCTGACAAAGACGAAGTCATAGGCGAAGCAAAGTTCCTCAGGGCATTCTGCTATCGCTTCCTGGCCAACATGTGGGGAAACGTACCTATTGTTACAGAAGAGACAACGAGGCCAAAATTCAACTACACCAATTCTAAACAGGAAGACGTCTACAAATTGTGCAAGGAGGATTTGGAGTATGCCATTCAGTACATGCCCGACATTGACAACCAAATCGGAGGAAGAGCTTCTAAAGTGGCTGCACAGCATTTGCTTAGCGAGATTCTTATATGCCTTAATGACTATAAAGGGGCCATTGCTCAAGCTTCGGCAGTGATTAACAATCCAGCAATGTCGCTGATGACCGAGCGTTTTGGAGTTTACAAAAACTTTAAATTCAATGGCTGGGATTATAGAGGGCCTCAGCAAGATTGGGGCGATGTCTACTGGGATCTGTTCAGGGAAGGGAACTTCAACAGGACGGATGGCAACAAAGAGTGCATTTGGAATGTGCAGTTCGACCCGGATATTCCCGGAGGTGGCAGCCAAGCCAACGAATGGACCGGATGGTTCTCGTTTGAGAGATTCTTTGGTACTCCCTGGTGGCGACTAAAGGATAAGGATGGCGTTTCCAATTGGCTGAAAGATACTTTAAGCGGACGACCCATAGAGCAGATTTCCATCACCGAGTATGCCGCCAACCAAATATGGAAATACAAAAACGATTGGAATAACGATATTCGAAACTCCACATACAATATCCACCGTGATTACTATTGGACGAATCCTTCCAGTAGATTCTACGGACAAAAGATGACGAAAGAGAATCTTGGCGATCCTTCTGATTATTTCAGAATCCAGCAGCCTATTTTTGTAAAATTCGTTACTGCCATTCATCATGGAAAATATGGAACAGACGCAAGCAGTGGGGAGAAACATGACATAGGCCGCATCTACAAGGATTGGTATATTATGCGTCTTGCCGAGACTTATCTGCTAAGGGCAGAAGCCTATCTGAAAGCAGGCGATAAAGATTCTGCAGCAAAAGACATCAACACGATTCGGGCACGGGCTCATGCTACTCCTGTTACTCCTGACGAAGTTACATTAGACCTAATTCTGGACGAAAGAGCCCGGGAGTTGTTCTTTGAGGATTTCAGACTAAACACTCTTATGCGTATGAATAAGTTGTCTGAGTACTTGATGAAATACAATCCATGCGTGAAGAAAAACGGATACAAATTGGATAATCACATCAACAAGCTGCCTATACCCAACCGAGAAATAGAAGCCAACAGTGAAGGAGGGCTCATTCAAAACGACGGATATAAATAGGCATACGAATTGAATGACACGTTCAAATCATCCGGCTGTTTCCTCTCGCAGAGCGAAGTTCTTGTGGTCGTCCAAGGCCAACATGGGTCTGCGTTGACTCATCAAATATCTTTTAGTCCTTGGCTTGCAGACGATCACAGGAATCGCGTACAACAATAGGAAACAACATAGGGAAGTAGAAAAGATACTGCTTCTCAAGGCTCTGCACCTCTCAGCGAGTAGGGAATGCTACCCCCGACGTCTCTCCAAAGACCAAGGAAGCCCTCTGACTTGCTTGGATGCAGGGCTTTCTTTAGTTTTGTGTCTCAGTTGCATGTGAGCCGGTTATCCTGACTTCGTCAATGTGTCACCCTAAATTATAATGAACGATGCTGTTAATATTCTCATATAGGTAAGGGTT
>OMVH01000080.1 GCA_900314365.1 uncultured Prevotella sp.
ATGCCCCCCTGCAGATTGTGCCCTCATGGTAGTCCGCATACTACACCAGGCAGTAAAAACGGTTTTGAATCCATCGAATTTCCTTCGATCCTTTTCCATCAAGCACCAGCTAACGCTACTTATCCTCACTCAGCAGTGGATGACACACTTTCTGAACTAGAAGAAAAACTATGTTTCTGGCCGCTCTTAGTCCGACTACGAGGCTCTCGAAGTCCGACCATGAGGCCCGCTAAGTCCTGTCTCGAACGAGATGAAGTCAGAATAGCGCCTAAGAGTGGCTAAGTTTTCTCTATTTCGAGATTTTTATTTGTAAAGGATTTGCCTGTTTTTATTAAGACTTGGCAAAGGCGTTATACCAATACTCGGAGAGGTCGGGATATAGGACTCCCCGGCCGAGATATATTGGCAGCCCATCATCAATTGTGGAAATAGGCAGAGGATGACAGCTTGTCTTTTAAGTGCACTGCAATGCTTACAAAATGCTATCATCTGACAACATCAGAATCAAAAACTTACAACGGGAAAGCAATTTGTATGTTAAAAATTTGTTCGGTTCGTGAAATGTTTTTATCTTTGTCGTGTCATTAAGATTTAGTAATAATTTTAACCCAAATTGCCTATCGATAGAGATTTACTCTTAACAATAAGTAAAAGAGAATGAATCAAATGGAGAAGATGAGCGACGAAGAGCTCGCTTTGTCTTATGTAGAGGGGAACAATACGGCTTTCGACTTGTTGCTTTCGCGCAACCAGTCAAAGATTTATTCCTATATACTTTTCGTAGCTGGCAACCGTGAAGAGGCAGAAGACTTCTTTCAGGAGACCTTTGTCAAGGTGATTTCCAAGTTGCAGGAAGGTCGCTACAGTCCTTCCGGGAAGTTTGTGGCTTGGTGCATGCGCATAGCTCACAATGTCATCCTGGACCATTACCGCGAGCGGCAGTCGCGAAAACTAATAGAGCCAACAGCTGATAACGACCTCTCGAACATCAGCTCGGGGGAGTGCATTGACTATGGCATTGAAGGACAGTATGTCAACACGCAAGTGCTGGCTGATGTCCGACGGCTCATGGAGAAGTTGCCAACCCCGCAGCGTGAGGTTGTCTACATGAGGTACTATCAGAAGATGTCGTTCAAGGAGATTGCTGAGACCACAAACGTAAGCATCAATACAGCTCTTGGACGCATGCGCTATGCGCTTATCAATCTGCGCAAAATGGCGCGTACGTGCGACCTCGAGTTGTTGATGGCCTAAGCTGGAATTCAGTACTTCATGAGGCTGCGAATAGCTTCCTCAGGGTTGTCGGCCTTGAAGACAAAACTTCCGCTTACAAGCACGTTGGCTCCGGCTTCGACAAGTTGGTGTGCATTGGCTGATGTCACCCCTCCGTCGACCTCTATGAGCGCGTCGGAGTGAACTTCGTTGAGCATACGCCGTAGCCGCGCTATCTTGTCAAGAGTATGGGGAATGAATTGCTGTCCGCCAAAGCCTGGATTGACACTCATGAGCAGAAACATGTCGGCATCACAAAGGATGTCCTCCAATGTGCTGACCGAAGTGGAGGGGTTGAGAGCTACTCCAGCCTTCATACCAGCTTGATGAATCTGCTGCAAAGTGCGGTGCAGGTGGACACAAGCTTCCTGATGCACAGTCATCATCATGGCTCCTGACTTTGCGGTCTGTTCGATATAGCGTTCGGGCTGGACTATCATCAGATGCACGTCGAGAGGTTTCTTGCAGATTGACTTCACGGCACTGATGACGGGGAATCCAAACGATATGTTGGGTACAAAGACACCATCCATCACGTCCATGTGGAGCCACTGAGCCTCACTGCGGTTTATCATCGCGATGTCAGTTTGCAGGTTTTTGAAATCAGCCGACAGCAAGGAGGGTGAAATGATTGTTTCCATTGCTTCTTATCAATTTAGACAGTAGACCTGCTTTGTGCCATTTACCTTCAGCACGCGATAGGTGTAAGCTATCTGTCGAATGATGTTGAGCGTCTTTTCTGACGGGCTCACTTCTTCTGGTGTAAAATGCCTCATAGGCGTTAACTTGATTATGGTTACATCGAGATAACGCCATGTTGTGGGCTTTATTACTTGGAAGAGGCTAAATTTTCGTTAAGTTATCGTCCTTTTTTCCTATTGACCATTGTCCGTTGGTATGTCTCTGCGTTTTATTATGAACATTCCGAGTCTATGCGTACGATCTTTTCGTCCAAGTGACCTCAGCACGTAGAATCCTTCAGGAAGTCGCGAAACGTCGGCATAGCGTCCGCGATAGGGTAGGGTGGCTATAGGACTGCCTTGAAGCGTTTCCACTATCACGAAGGCTGCATCGAGTACACTTCCCTTTGAGGGCAGTTCCAACCGCTTGCCATTGCAGGCGAGGAGCAATGCCTTGGAAAGGGAGCTGCCGGCCTGCAGCGGTGTCTCGTCCTGAAGGGCATCGCTCTCGTTGCCGTAGCGATCCATGGCTGTTACAGCATAGTAGCGTCCCGCCTTGGGAATATTGATGCTACTGTCGCGCAGAGCTGTGGCAATAAGATTTGCTGCATCGTCGGTGTTGACAGGGTAGGTGTCGCTGCTATATATATTATATAATAGGTAAGGGCCCCCAGAACGGTCGCGCGCTCCTTCCCATGAAAGCCTCGTTTCCTGCTTGTCCCACACGATGACAGTCGGAGCAGACGGCCTCACCTTTGAGGCCCATGTCATTGCTGGCACAAGAGCCGGCAGGCGATCGAAGTCATCAGCAGCAAAGGAGTAGATGCCTTTCACGTTGTCGGTGAAGAATCGGCTGCGGAAGTAGGCATGTCCGAGACCGTGCTGACGGAGCACTTCCATCTCGCGAGTGATTATGTCCGGATTCCAGTCGCGCTCCTTGGGTGAGAGAAAGTAGATGCCCAATCCCGGGGCAACAATGCGTCCACAGCTTTGTTCCTGCCAGTCGACAGCAAAAGGGAAGAACTGGTCGTCCTTGAAGTACATCATCGGGAAGAGTTCATCCATGATTCCGCGGGCAAGCCATCCCTGAGCGTCCTGACAAACGGTGCGGTAAGCGTTCCATCCGTGGCTCCACGCCCTAGGCAGGTCATCGGCTTTGCCGATGGGCGAGCAGCTTATTTTCACCCACGGCTTCAACGACTTCACCCTGTCATGGATGGCCTGGACAATGCGCGTGATGTTCTCACGTCCCCGTGTAGCATCTACCTTTACTGGCCATGTCTCAGGATACCTGATATAGTCGAGATGGATTCCGTCGACATCGTAGTTGCGCGCTATCTCCTCACAGATGTCTGCCAGATAGCGGGCTGTTGTAGGACTTTCCGGATTCATATAGCCATCGGTACCAATTTTTCTGATAAGCTTTGGGAAACGACGTCTGAGCTTTTTGCAGCCGTACGACTCCCATCTGCCAACGGGAATGGTAACGACCCAGGCTTGTACCTCCATGCCGCGTTTATGGCCTTCGCTGATGGCAAAAGCCAGGGCATCGTAGCCTGGACTGCGCCCCGGAAAACCGGAAAGACAGCCGTCCCAAGGCTCATAGGATGAAGGATAGATGGTGGTGGCTCGGATGCGCGTCTGTAGAAGGATGGTGTTTACACCAGCTCGTTGAAGTTTGTCGAGGATGGAGCGGAGCTCTTGCTTCTGTCGTTCGGCCGAACGTTCAGACTGGCTGTAGGAGTGGGGCCAGTCAAGGCCGCCGATGGTAGTGAGCCATACAGCCCGCACCTCGCGCTTAGGCTGCCGGTTGAAGAAAGCTTGCGCCGAGGCTGTCCGTCCTTCGCAGAAGAACACCGCTAAGAGTGCGAGCAATAGGTAAGTTCTGAGTCTCATTCTGTTGAATCTTCCCCGCTACTGTCATCTATTGGAACAATGACACCGAGGTCAGAAGAAATTATTAATTAGTGGCTACAAAGTTACACATTCTTTTAGGTTAATTCAAAATAAATTTGTTACTTTTGCACGACAATATTAAAACAACAACGATGATATCTTTTGTAGTCTCTCTTGTCGCCTTGCTGCTTGGCTATGTCCTTTACAGCCGAGTGGTAGTTAAGGTCTTCCAGCCCGACGACAGGCCGACACCGGCAGTGTCGATAGCCGACGGTATAGACTATGTGTCAATGCCGACTTGGAAGGTCTTCATGATTCAGTTTCTCAATATCGCGGGAACTGGGCCTATTTTTGGCGCCATTATGGGAGCATGGTACGGTCCGTCAGCCTATCTGTGGATAGTGTTCGGATGCATTTTTGCCGGTGCTGTCCACGACTATTTCTCGGGCATGCTTAGCGTCAGACATCAGGGACGCGACATTCCTGAGCTTGTGGGCTACTACCTGGGACGTAAGGCAAGAGGTTTCATGCTTCTTTTCGCTACCTTCCTTCTTATTATGGTGGGAGTGGTGTTTGTGCTCTCTCCGGCCATGATTCTCGGGGACTTCTGTCTGAGTACACTCAGCTGGGTGATTATCATCTTCTTGTATTATCTCTTGGCAACACTGCTGCCTATTGATAAGATAATCGGACGGATTTACCCCATCTTCGGTTTTGCCTTACTCTTTATGGCTACCGCTCTGATGGTGTGCCTGCTTATCAAGCAGCCCAATCTGCCGGAAGTATGGGACAAGGCTGCGGCCTTCAATTTCAACGTTCCTCAAGGCATGCTTGGTGTAGAATCCTACTTCAAACGTAATCCGCTTTTCCCCTGCTTGTTCCTTACAATAGCCTGCGGAGCCATTTCCGGTTTCCATGCCACCCAGAGTCCGCTTATGGCACGGTGCTTGAAATCGGAGAAGGACGGACGTATGGTTTTCTACGGAGCCATGATAACAGAAGGTGTGGTTGCACTTATCTGGGCAACGGTGTCCATGTATTTCTTCTATTATGGAGGTTGGAAGGAGGTTGTCGATGCTGAGACAGTCAATAAGTTCCTCGCACAATTCCAGAACAGTGATGGCAAGACCCTCGTACAGTTCTTCTCAGCTCCCAAAGTTGTTGAGTATGTGTGTACGGGTTGGTTAGGTATTTTTGGTGGCATTCTGGCTGTGTTCGGCGTAGTAGCAGCACCTATTACCAGTGGAGATACAGCCTTCCGCAGTGCCCGACTGATTATAGCAGAAGCATTTAACTATGATCAGAAGCCCATAGCCAAGCGTCTCTTGGTGGCTGTGCCGATGTTCCTTTTATCAATAGGTCTGCTCGCCTGGGAGATTACTGATCCCGACGGATTCAATAAATTATGGAACTGGTTCGGCTGGAGCAATCAGACCTTGGCCTGCTTCACGCTTTGGACTATCACTGTTTACCTGGTGCAGGAACGTAAGTGTTTCTGGATGACCTTGATACCAGCCCTCTTTATGACTACCGTTTGCTCAACGTTCCTTTTTGTGAGCGGACAGGCTTTTGGCGGATGGATACCACGCCCTGTAGGCTACGGCCTGGGACTTGCCGTTCTGTTGCTGGCTCTTGTATGGTTCACGAGCTGGTTCAGGCGCCGTCCTGTGAAACGCAATTAGTCCTGAGGCAACCTTAAGTTACACTCATTATATAATGTAATAAGAAGATTTCGTTTATGAAAAAGTTATTTGCAATCCTGGCAGTAATGCTTTTCGCTTTGTCTGCCTCTGCCCAATTCCAGGAAGGAAAGGGCTACCTCGGTGCTTCTCTCACCGGACTGGACCTTAACTATAACAGTAAGAATGGCTTTAATATAGGCGTTGAAGCCAAGACCGGTGTGTTCTTCGCAGACGACTGGATGTTCCTTGGGCATGCTTCCATAAAACATAATGGTTCAAACAAAGTGCCCGACGAGATTTCCGCCGGTGCTGGTATCAGATATTATATTGAGCAAAATGGTCTTTACCTCGGTCTGAATGGAAAGTTTGTCCATGCTGACCGCAACTACAATGATGTCATGCCAGGACTAGAAGTGGGTTATGCCTTCTTTATCAATCGTTCGGTTACTATTGAGCCTGCCGTCTATTATGACCATTCCTTCAAGAACAGTGATTATAGTACAGTGGGCTTAAAGATTGGACTAGGAATCTATCTCTTCGATGATTGAGCAGTATCCTTCGAAACTGCTTGACAAGGCTGTGTCGGAGCTCTCGCGACTGCCTGGGATTGGCAAGAAGACTGCATTCAGGCTAGCGCTCTTCCTTCTCAGGCAAAACGAGAGTGATGTCGACGCTTTTACCGATGCCATCTCACGGATGCGCAAGGAAGTGAAATACTGCAAGGTTTGTCATAACATCAGCGATACTGATGTCTGTCCTATCTGTGCGGACTCTAACCGCGACGCATCAACAATATGTGTGGTAGAGAACGTGCAGGATGTCATGGCAGTTGAGAATACACAGCAGTATCATGGACTCTACCACGTTCTGGGTGGTATTATATCGCCTATGGACGGTGTCGGTCCGGACTCCTTAGAAATAGACTCCCTTGTTGAGAGAGTGGCTAAAGGGGATGTACGGGAAGTAATTCTTGCGTTGAGTTCTACGATGGAGGGTGATACAACAGCCTTCTATATCTCTCGCAAGTTGGCTCCCTATGACGTAACGCTGAGTGCTATTGCACGTGGCATCTCTGTAGGTAATGAGCTCGAATATACAGATGAAGTGACTTTAGGACGCTCTATTCTTAATCGTACGCCCTTTGGGAAATGATGATTTCGCTATGCTGGAACAACTTAAAAGGACCAATAAAATATTATCTGCCGAGTTTCTCGTTCCGATAGCCATTTCACTTCTTGTGGTGATTCTCTTTGAGACTAACCTTTTAGAAAGTGGTGGCTGGGAAGGTTACAAGCCTCAGGAGTTCGTGGTACAGACAGTCATGGAATTACTGACGATATGCTGTATTCCTCTTGCACTCCGGCTCTTCAAATTTCGAAAGATAAGCAGTCAATTGCTCTCAGGACAACCAGATGTGCCCTCAAAACTATTGATATGGGGTAGCGTGCGCATTTGGATGCTTTGTCTGCCTATGACAGTCAATGTGCTGCTCTACTATCTCTTTGGACTGAATGTCGCGTTTGGCTACATGGGAATAATCCTTTTCCTGAGCCTCTTCTTTATCAACCCGTCGCTTGGACGCTGTGTCGCTGAGACAACAGTGGAGTCAGAGCACGGCAACAATTAACCTGCTGAAGTATTGAAACTCGATATTGTCATTGTTAACTACAATGTAAAGTACTATGCCGCGCAGTGCTTAACGTCAATAAAGCGCGCTTTGAATGGCATTGAGGCTGAAGTGTGGGTTGTTGACAATCATTCTTCTGATGGCTCTGTAGAATTTCTTCGAAGAATGTTTCCCGATGTACATGTCATAGCCTGCAAACACAACTTAGGATTTGCACGCGCCAATAATATCGCTATACGTCGTGGACAGGGAGAGTTCGTATTATTGCTTAATCCCGACACTGTTGTAGGGGAGGACCTCATAGAGAAGACGCTCAGCTTTATGAATACTCATCCCGATGCAGGAGGAATAGGAGTCCGCATGATGAATGTGCATGGAGAAGATGCCCGCGAGTCGCGTCGTGGATTACCCGACCCCCTGACTGCTTTCTACAAGATGAGCGGTCTTTGTGCACGTTATCCTAAGTTGCATTCCTTTGGACATTACTATATGGGGTGGCTTCCGTGGGATGAGCCTGCAAAGATAGAGGTAATAAGTGGAGCATGTTTCCTGCTGAGAAGAGAGGCATTGGAGAAGATTGGTCTCCTTGATGAAGATTTCTTTATGTATGGCGAGGACATCGATCTTTCTTTCCGCCTTCTTAAGGGTGGGTATGAGAACTGGTACCTGCCCGTTCGCATTCTGCATTATAAGGGCGAAAGTACACAGAAGTCGTCCTTCCGCTATGTGCATGTCTTCTATGAGGCTATGCTCATCTTCTTCCGAAAGCATTACGGGCACATGTCGTTCCTTCTCACAGCTCCTATTAAGACGGCAATCTTTTTTAAGGCTATGGTGGCTTTCGCTTCCATGCAAATTGCACGTATGCAGAAGAGCCTGGGCTTTTTCAGCCCATACCATGATGTCGAG
>OMVH01000151.1 GCA_900314365.1 uncultured Prevotella sp.
TTACGATTATGACAACTAAGAAAGTAGAAAGAAGAATTAAGATAAAGTTCCGTATTCGCAAGCGCGTTAACGGGACGGCTGAGCGTCCGCGTCTGAGCGTATTTCGTTCCAACAAGCAGATTTATGCTCAGGTTATCAATGATGTAGAAGGCAAGACTCTTGCCGCTGCTTCTTCCCTTGGCCTCGAGAAGATGCCTAAGACAGAGCAGGCACAGAAAGTTGGCGCCCTTCTCGCTGAGAAGGCTAAGGCTGCCGGTGTTGAGACTGTAGTGTTTGACCGTAACGGCTATCTCTATCATGGCCGCGTGCAGGCTTTTGCTGACGCAGCCCGTGAAGGTGGGCTTAAATTTTAACGATTATGGCATTAAATAGAGTAAAAATAAATAGCGATGTGGAGCTCAAGGACCGTCTTGTAGCCATCAACCGCGTTACTAAGGTTACAAAGGGTGGCCGCACTTTCACGTTCGCTGCCATTGTTGTTGTCGGCGACGGCAAGGGCGTTATTGGTTACGGTCTCGGTAAAGCTGGAGAGGTTACAGCTGCTATCTCCAAGGGTACAGAGGCTGCCAAGAAGAACCTTGTCAAGGTGCCTGTGCTCAAGGGAACCATTCCCCACGAGATGGAGACCCGTTTCGGAGGTGCTTTTGTCCTCCTCAAGCCTGCTGCAGCCGGTACAGGTCTGAAGGCCGGTGGCGCTATGCGTGCCGTTCTGGAGACTGCCGGAATTACTGATGTGATTGCCAAGTCGAAGGGTTCCTCGAACCCTCATAACTTGGTGAAGGCTACTATTGCTGCACTGAGTGCAATGCGTGATCCCTACGCTATTGCTGGTACTCGTGGTGTCAGCATGGACAAAGTTTTCAACGGATAAGGTAAAAAAGACATGGCAACAATAAAAATCAAGCAGGTTAGAAGCGGGGTAGGAGAGCCTCTCGATCAGAAGCGTACGCTCCGTGCCCTTGGTCTTCATAAGATTTCACAGGTGTCAGAAGTACAGGACAACCCTTCAATCCGCGGTATGATCCGCAAGGTTTCCCATCTGATTACCGTGGTTGATTAATGAATCTTTTAAGTCGAAGAATTATGAAATTGTATAATTTGAAGCCAGCAGAGGGTTCTACTCATTCACGTCGTCGTATTGGCCGTGGTCCCGGTTCGGGTCTCGGTGGTACGTCTACTCGTGGACACAAGGGTGCAAAGGCTCGTTCTGGCTATAAGAGAAAGATTGGTTTTGAAGGTGGTCAGATGCCACTGCAGCGTAGGGTTCCGAAGGCTGGTTTCAAGAATATCAACCATAAGGAGTACTTTGCTGTGAACCTTTCAACCCTTCAGAAGCTTGCTGAGGAAAAGGGTCTTGCCAAGATTGGACTTGCCGAACTCAAAGAGGCTGGTCTTTTCAATGGCAAAAAGCTCGTAAAGATTCTTGGCAATGGTGAGCTGAAGGCAAAAGTCGATGTAGAAGCCAATGCTTTCTCAAAGACTGCTGAAGAAGCTATCAAGGCAGTTGGTGGTAATGCAACTTTAATCTAAGTCAATGAAAAAGTTTATTGAGACACTAAAGAACTGTTGGAAGATTGAGGACCTCCGCAAGAGGCTCCTCATTACGCTGTTGTTTACAGCAATCTATCGTTTCGGCTCGTTTGTCGTGCTTCCTGGCATCAACCCGAGCATGTTAACAAAACTGCAGTCGCAAACTCAGGGCGGCTTAATGTCGCTTCTGGACATGTTCTCTGGTGGTGCATTTTCCAATGCGTCAATCTTCGCACTTGGAATCATGCCTTACATCTCAGCATCTATCGTTATGCAGCTGCTTGCTGTCGCTGTTCCTTATTTTCAGAAGATGCAGCGTGAGGGCGAGAGCGGCAGGAAGAAGATTAACTGGTACACTCGTATACTCACAGTGGGTATCCTGCTGTTCCAGGCTCCGTCTTATCTGATAAACCTCAAGGTTCAGGCTCACGAAGCACTGGCTACGGGGGTTACATGGACAGTCTTCATGGTTCCCGCCACATTCATCCTCGCAGCAGGTAGTATGTTCATCCTGTGGCTGGGTGAGCGCATTACTGATAAGGGTGTGGGTAATGGTATCTCACTGATTATTATGATTGGCATCATAGCCCGCCTCCCGTCAGCTTTTGCTCAGGAGGTAGGCTCAAGATTCACTGCCATTTCTGGAGGTGGACTTGTGATGTTCATTGTTGAGATTCTTATCCTCTATGCAGTTGTTTGTGCATCCATTCTTTTGGTGCAAGGTACGCGTAAGGTCCCTGTTCAGTATGCAAAGCGCCTTGTGGGTAATAAGCAGTATGGTGGTGCCCGCCAGTACATACCGTTGAAGCTGTTCGCAGCCAATGTGATGCCTATCATCTTTGCTCAGGCATTGATGTTCATTCCTTTGGCTATCGTTCAGTACAAGTCTGACAATGCATCTTCTGTTGTCCAGGCTTTGCTTAACACCCACAGTCTGCTGTATAATGTGGTTTATGTGATTCTCATTATCGCGTTTACCTATTTCTATACAGCAATTACGCTGAACCCACAGCAGATGGCAGAGGACATGAAGCGTAACAATGGATTCATTCCTGGTATTAAACCCGGAAAGGATACGGCTGAGTATATCGACACCATCATGTCTCGTATTACTTTGCCAGGTTCATTGTTCATTGCTTTTATTGCCGTCATGCCCGCTCTTGCCGGACTGCTTAATGTACAGGATGCATTCTCGCAGTTCTTTGGCGGGACCTCATTGCTGATTCTTGTTGGAGTGGTTATTGATACCCTCCAGCAGATAGAGAGCCACTTGCTCATGAGGCATTACGATGGTCTTCTCAATTCGGGGCATACACGTAGAGCTGGAGTAGCAGCTTATTGATGTGTCCTCTGGATGAAGTTGTTTCTGAAGACTGAGGATGAGATTAAGCTGATGCATCAGGCCGGTCAACTTGTTGGTTCGACTTTAGGTGAATTGGCTAAACATATCAAGCCGGGTGTTACGACTCTCCAATTGGACAATGTGGCTGAGGATTTTATCCGAAGCCATAAAGCGGAATCTGCTTTTAAAGGCAGTCTGAGTCCTTTTGGAGAGCCTTTCCCGGCTTCCATCTGTACTTCTGTCAACCATGTCGTTTCCTACGGGATTCCTTGTGAAAAGGATGTTCTTGAGGATGGTGACATCATCTCCGTTGAGTGTGGAGTTGTTGTGTGTGGTTTTCGAAGTGTCGGAACTTATACCTTCGGTGTGGGTAATGTGAAGCCGTCTGTACGGACGTTTCTTAATGTTTCGAAAGAAGCTTTTAGAATCGGTATTGGCAAGGCTGTTGCTGGAAATCATGTGGGAGATATAGGATTTGGTATTCGTCAACACACCATGGCAGGTGACTATAGGGCTATGGGAGAACAGTGCGGCCATGGTATTGGCCGTTGCTTAAACGAAGACCCCTTGATTCCTTTGAATGGAAAGCATGGTCGCGGCCTTATGTTAGAAGATGGGATGTGTTTAACTATAAGCCCAACCTTTGTAATGGGCACTTCTCATGTTAAGTTGCAGTCGGACAAGTGGACTGTCTTCACGGCTGAAAACCGTATTACTGCCCATTTCGAGCACACTGTGGCTGTCAGGAGGGGTAAAGTTGAAATCTTATCATCATTTGACGAAATAGAAAGAACTGAAGAAGATTATAATTAGTTATGGCAAAGCAAGCTGCTATTGAGCAAGACGGAACGATTTTAGAGTCGCTCTCGAACGCTATGTTCAGAGTGGAGTTGGAAAACGGGGTGAAGATTATTGCGCATATCTCAGGAAAGATGAGAATGCACTATATAAAGATTCTTCCCGGAGATAAGGTCAAGGTTGAGATGAGCCCTTATGATCTCACTAAAGGCAGAATAGTATTCCGGTATAAATAATTTGCAATATGAAAACAAGAGCATCTTTAAAGAAGCGCACACCCGATTGCAAGATTGTACGTCGCAAAGGTCGTCTGTTCGTTATCAACAAGAAGAACCCTAAGTACAAAATGCGTCAGGGCTAAGTTAAAATTGTGTAAAAGTCCCCAAATCAGGATTTTTATGTTTAACTTTGCGTGCTTTTAAGCGAGTAATTCACTATTCATTTATCAATTAACACATGTCAATAAGAATTGTTGGAGTAGATTTGCCCCAGAATAAGCGTGGCGAAATCGCAT
>OMVH01000079.1 GCA_900314365.1 uncultured Prevotella sp.
CTTCAAAATATGCCCGTATTTTGGCACTTTCGCGTTCTCTTTTCTTTACAAACTTTTTCGCGACCTTTGATTTTTGATACGCTTTTTCGGACAGAAGTCAAACAAGTGTGCAATGCGATTTCAGCATCCCAGTTTTCGTAAATGTGTCCCTGCAGTCTGTGCTCTCATGGCAGTCCACATAATACTCCAAGCAGTAAAAACGGTTTTGAATCCATCGGGGGGCCTTCAGTCCTCCCCCCCAGACACCAGCTAACACTACTTATCCTCACCCAGCAGTGGATGACACACTTTCGGAACTTGAATACCTATTTCTCTTGGAATAGCTTGCCGTTCACGATATTTTTGTCTAATTTTGCGGAAAACATAAATTCAGAAGCTATGGTACGCTACCCGGTAGGAATACAGACGTTCAGTGAGGTCCGCAAGAGGAACTGCCTCTATGTAGACAAGACGCAATATGTGTACGAACTAGCAAATGATCTGAAATACGTCTTTCTGTCCCGTCCGCGCCGTTTCGGGAAGTCCGTGCTCACAAGTACATTCGACAGCTTTTTCAGTGGGCAGAAGGAGCTATTCAGAGGGCTGGCCATAGAACAGCTGGAAAAAGACTGGACGGAATATCCCGTGCTGCACTTCAGCCTCGCTACGGCAAAACTCGGTTCGGTTGATGACTTGAATGTCCAGATTCTCATTCAACTGGAACGCAATGAGAAGCGTTACGGCATCCATACAGATATAACCAACGTCTCCGAACGATTCCAAAAGCTGATAACTTCACTCTTTGACGAGACGGGTAAGCAGGTCGTCGTCCTCATCGATGAATACGACGCACCACTGCTCACCGTTCTCCATGATCCTCAACGCCTGGAGCACATGCGGACGGCCCTGCAGTCGTTCTACTCCCCGTTGAAAGACCTCGACCCGTACCTCCGCTTCGTCTTCATCACCGGCATCACCAAGTTCTCGCAGCTCAGCATCTTCTCGCAGCTGAATAACCTGAGCAACATCTCCATGGACCCGAAGTTCTCCACGCTTGTCGGCTTCACGCAGGAGGAGCTGGAGCGTGACTTCAAGGAGGGCATACAGGGCATTGCCGACAACAATGGCCTGACCTATCCGGCCGCATTGCAAAAGCTCAGGGCACTGTACGACGGCTACCATTTCTCCCGCAACGCCGAAGGGGTCTATAACCCCTTCAGCGTGCTGCAGGCCATGAGAACGGGCTTCCTCGATAAGTACTGGTTCGCTACGGGCACCCCGACCTTTCTAATCAAGATGATGAAAAGGTTTAACACCTTTCTTCCAAATCTTGACGGGAGCCGGGCCAAGGCAACGGAGTTCGATGCGCCTACGGAAGACATGCATTCCATCCTGCCACTGTTCTATCAAAGCGGTTATCTGACCATCCGGGGCTATATCCCGCAGGTGGACACTTACGAACTGGGATTCCCGAACGAGGAAGTGAAGACGGGGCTGCTCAATGCGCTCATCCCCTACTATGTCAGTCCCAATGTCAACGCCACAAACAACACGTTGGACAATATGTACCTTTCTATCTTAAAGGACGATATTGACGGCATGCTCACGGTGGCCCGCAGCTTCCTCGCATCCATTCCCTATCAGGAGGGAACGCTGAAGGACGCACCGGCGAGCGAGGGACATTTTACGGCAATGCTCTACGTGATGTTCTCCTTGTTGAGCAACTACTGTTATTCTCAGGTACGCACCGCAACAGGCCGAATGGACATACTTCTGAAGACCGACACCACCGTCTACGTGATGGAGCTGAAGATGGACGGCAGCGCAGACGAGGCCCTTCAGCAGATTGACAACAAGGGCTATGCTATTCCTTACGAAGCCGACGGACGGATGGTCGTCAAGGTCGGCATTAACTTTAGTTCGAAGGAGCGAACCATCAAAACATGGAAAGTAAAACGCTGAATATCGCTTGATAGGTACCGATATCACCACACAAAACTCCTTTTTACATCCATCAGTTATACCTTGTGAGGGTGATTTAGGCTGACACATTGGCGATGTCAGGACCAAAACATCGTGAGGTAATGACAATTAAATGCCAACAGCAGCAAGGGGCGCACCCCGTACGAACGCAGCCCGAATGACAAGCCGTGAGCAAACGAAGTTTCCCTCTGCGTGCAACCGTTTGCACACTTCATTCAATTGATTGACCTACATCAACGTCACTACGTTAAGCGCCTTTTGCCTACCTTTGCCAACAGTAACAATCATTGACGACGAATGAGACGACTTTTCACTTCCATCCTCACACTCCTCTGCACCCTTGCCGTCATGGCTGAGGGATGGCCCGCCAACTATAAAGGTGTGATGCTGCAGGGATTCTACTGGGACAGCTACGACGCTTCCAAATGGACCAAGCTCGAAAGCCAGGCCGACGAACTGGCACGCTACTTCAGCCTCATCTGGATTCCACAGAGCGGCAAATGCCTCGAATCCTACAATGTGATGGGCTACACGCCCTACTACTATTTCGACCAGAATTCAAGCTTCGGTACGGAACAGGAGCTGCGTTCCATGATTGCCACCTTCAAGAAGAAGGGACTGGGCACCATCGCCGACGTGGTCATCAACCACCACAACACCGACGGCTGGTTTGGCTTCCCTAAGGAGACTTACAAAGGCACCACCTATCAGCTGCAGCCCTCCGACATCGTGGCCAACGACGATGGGGGGACCACCACTACGGAAGCACTCAAAGAGGGAGTGAGCCTGAGCCAGAACAACGACGAGGGCGAGGACTGGAGCGGCATGCGCGACCTCGACCACAAGAGCACCAACGTACAGAACATAGTGAAGGCCTACGAGCAATTCTTGCTCAATGACCTCGGCTACACGGGCTTCCGCTACGACATGGTGAAGGGCTTTGCCGGAAGTCATGTAGCCGACTACAATACAGCAGCCGGAGTGGAATACTCTGTGGGCGAATACTGGGACGGCAACGCCTCTACCGTGAAAAGCTGGATTGCCAACGCACAGCGCAAGAGCGCAGCCTTCGACTTCCCCTTCCGCTACACCGTGCGCGATGCCATCAACCAGGGAAACTGGACAAAGCTTGCCGGAAGCAGCCTCATCAGCGACACCGACTACCGACAGCTCACAGTCACCTTCGTTGAGAACCACGACACGGAGAAACGCACCAGTGCCAACCAGGACCCTATCAAGAGCGACACCCTCGCCGCCAACGCCTTCCTGTTGGCCATGCCGGGGACGCCCTGCGTCTTCTTCACTCACTGGATTGACTGCAAGCAGGATATCAAGGCCATGATTGACGTGCGCAAGGCTGCGGGTATCACGAGCGGCAGCACTTACACAAACCTGCGCAGCACCGCTCTCGACTTCATCAATACCGTCAGCGGAACCAATGGGCAGCTGGCAGTCAGACTGACTTCCTACTCCCCCATCCCGGCCTACGACAACGACGACTTCGTGAAGGTACTCGAGGGCAAACACTATGCCTACTACCTCTCGCGCAATACGGAGACTCCTTGGGCCGACAAGGCCGATGGCGAATACGACAAGGCTTTTCAGGTAACGCTGAGTGCCGTCTCTGCCGATAAGAACGCCGAAGTGGTCTACACGACCGATGGCTCCACACCAACAGCCACCAATGGCACCACTGTGACCAGCGGTACAAAGATAAACATATCAGCAGACTGCACACTGAAAGTGGGTCTTCTCACAGCCGGAACAGTGAAGAAAGTCATCACACGCGAGTACACACTTTCTAAGTTCAAGCCCTACACCATCAAGGTATATGTCAATGCCGACGAGGCTGGCTGGGATGTCAGCTCAGGGGTGAACTACTGGACCTGGGGTGGCGATGGCACACACGGCGCAGCCAGCGGCTGGCCTGGCGATAATGTGACAGCCACAGAGAGCGTGAACGGAAAGAATTGGTTCTGGAAGGAATATACCATCAACAAGGATGACGACGTGGTGGATTTCGTCTTCAGCACAGGTTCGGGAACGCCACAGACTGAGGATGTCACCAACATCAACAAGACGAGCTACATCCTGATTTCAGCCTCCACTGACAGCAAGGGACACAATCTCTGCAACGTCACTACCACAGGCATAGCCACGGTGAAGGGCTCGGCAACGACAACCGACAGCTGGTACACTCTGCAAGGAGTAAAGATAGAAAAACCTGCCACAAAGGGCATCTACATCCACAACGGACATAAAGTAGTAGTGAGATAAAGACGAAAAATTACCGACCAAATCTTCATATAAGCTTTGCGAAAGCTTAGCTCACAAAAGGGACCGGAGACTGGGCGCAAGCCCGCTCCGGTCCCTCTTGTTTGAATTGCATGTGAATTCAAGTCTCACGAGTAGGTTCCGGAGACTAAGCAGAGCCATTGACCGTAAGCAAGAAAGTGATGTTAGTAACCTCCACTGTATGGTACCATGAGAAGCAAGCTGACGCAAGGTTTCAGCAAATGGTGGATATAAAAGATTCACATTTTTACAAGTACAAATTTGCAACAATAGTCTGAAATTACTAAATTTGCAAAGCCGTTAAGCCCCCTCACCTAAAGATTCTTTTAGGGAGGGTAATCAATACAAACACGAAGATTACACACCAACAACAAAACAATTCTCAAGATTCATGAACAAGTACAAGAAGATTTGGCTCGCCTGCGCCATCGCCGTTCTGCAGCCTTATGGTGTCACGGCCCAGGAAGTAACCGTGGTAGGCCGTCCCGACAACACGCAGAAGAGCAACAGCTACGTCAACGCACGGGCTCCGCTACGGCAGCCCTACTTTCTGAAGCTCCCCGTAGGCTCTATACAGCCCTCGGGCTGGGTAGGCCGCTACCTGCAGCTACAGCGCGACGGACTTACCGGTCATCTCGGTGAGATTTCCGACTGGCTCGACAAGAAAGGAAATGCCTGGCTGCAAACCAACGGCACACACGGATGGGAGGAAGTGCCCTACTGGCTGAAAGGCTACAGCGACCTGTCCTACATCCTCGGCGACAAGGCTATGATAAGTGAGGCGAAGACGTGGATTGACGCCACTCTGAAAAGCCAGCGCCCCGACGGCTCCTTCGGACCTATCAACAAGTCGCACGGGAAACCTGAACTTTGGGCTCAGATGATTATGCTCTCCACGCTGCAGACCTATTACGAGTTCACTGCCGACAAGCGCGTACTGAGTCTCATGACGCGCTACTTCAAGTGGCAACTCTCTCTGCCCGACGACCAGTTCTTAGAGGATTACTGGGAGAACAGCCGCGGTGGCGACAACCTCTATACCGTGCTCTGGCTCTACAACCGCACGGGGGAGCCCTTCCTGCTGCAGTTAGCGGAGAAGATTCACCGCAACACCGCCGACTGGCACCAGAACGGCGGCCTGCCCAACTGGCACAACGTGAACATCGCACAGTGCTTCCGCGAGCCCGCCACCTACTATATGCTCAACGGCGACAAAGACATGTTGCAGGCCTCCTATGACGACCAGGAACTCGTCAGACGCACTTGCGGTCAGGTGCCCGGTGGTATGTTCGGAGGTGACGAGAACTGCCGTATCGGACGTATTGACCCCCGGCAAGGCGTGGAGACCTGCGGTATGGTGGAGCAGATGGCCTCCGACGAAATCATGCTGCGACTCACTGGCGACCCCTACTGGGCAGAGAACTGTGAGGACGTGGCTTTCAACACCTATCCGGCTGCCGTAATGCCTGACTTCAAGTCGCTGCGCTACATCACATGCCCCAACATGGTGCAAAGCGACTCCAAAAACCACGCTCCGGGCATTGACAACTCGGGGCCCTTCCTCATGATGAACCCATTCAGCAGCCGTTGCTGCCAGCATAATCACGCTCAAGGATGGCCCTACTACTCAGAGAATCTGATACTGGCTACACCCGACAACGGACTGGCAGCTGTCCTCTATGCAGCATGTACAGCCAAAGCTAAGGTTGCTGACGGACGCGAGGTGACACTTACCGAGGAGAGCCACTACCCCTTCTACGGCACCATCAGCTTCACCATAAGCAATCTGAAAGGCAATGCTGAGTTCCCGCTCTACCTGCGCATACCCTCATGGACTGCGCAACCCTCGCTCTCAGTCAACGGCGAGTTGGCCAACGTGGAGGGAACTCCGGGCAAGTACTACCGAATTATGCGCACATGGAAGAAAGGCGACCGTGTGGTGCTGACACTGCCCATGACGGTGAAGACACGCCGGTGGCAGGCCAACCAGAACAGTGTGAGCGTGGACTACGGGCCACTGACTCTCTCGCTGAAAATCAAGGAGCGCTACGAGCAGAAGGACAGTCGCGCCACAGCCATCGGCGACTCTCACTGGCAGAAGGACGCCGATGCTTCGAAATGGCCGTCGTATGAAATCTATGCCGACAGTCCATGGAACTACGCTCTGTGCATAGGGCACGACGGCTCCGTGGCCGACTTTGAGGTCATCAAACGCACATGGCCCTCCGACGACTTCCCCTTCTCGCTCGCCAGCACGCCTCTTGAATTTAAGGCTAAAGGACGCAAAGTGGAATCGTGGAAAATTGACAACTACGGTCTTTGCGGACTGCTTCCACACGAGGATGCACAGAGAGCAGAACAGGTGGAGGACATCACGCTCGTGCCCATGGGAGCGGCCAGACTCCGCATCTCCGCCTTCCCTCCGGCTCAAAGATAAACTGTCATTCCTGCTTTCCTCACAGTAGGATACAGGGTAATCCCAGGCTCGCTTCGCGTGTCTGGGATTTTAGTTTAACTTGTAGAAAAACTTTGAACCGACTGAAAGACACGCGAAACAATTGGAACTGTACTATTGGCAACCTGTCTAGGAATAAGAAGAAAGAAGTGTAAACTAAGTTAGGAA
>OMVH01000087.1 GCA_900314365.1 uncultured Prevotella sp.
GACGAATACGACACCGACGAGGAGACCGGCGAGATTACCATCTATGGCGATCCTAAGAGCTTCGGCGACATACAGAAGTACCTTGAGGACAACGGTTACGAGATTACCAGTGCTGAGTTCACACGTATCCCCAACGACCTCAAGGATGTCACTCCTGAAGAGCGGGAGACCATCGATAAGATGGTGGAGAAGCTCGAGGACTTCGACGACGTACAGAATGTCTACACTAACATGAAGCCTTCTGAAGAGGCTTCTGAGGAATAAGGCCTTCGCCCCATTCCCTCTACTTTACTGTTCCCGGACAAGGCCGAAAACTTGTCCGGGACGGTATTTACAAGTCAATTCATTAAACTAACCAAAAACCCAAATGAAAACAAGATTTTTGCTATTCTCACTGATGCTTGCGTCGGTATCGCTGACGGCTACGGCCAGTGTCGGCAATGCGTCGTATGTGGACCCGATGATTGGTTCGGGCGGACATGGCCATGTGTTTGTGGGAGCTAATGTGCCTTTCGGTGCCGTACAGGTAGGGCCCAACAACATCAAGTCGGGCTGGGACTGGTGTTCTGGCTACCACGAGAGCGACAACGTTATCACAGGTTTCAGTCATGAACATCTGAGCGGAACAGGATGCGGCGACCTCGGCGACATCGTGCTCATGCCTTACACGGGAACCCTGCGCACCCTCAAGGGCAAGGAGAACGACCTCAACGGAGCTGCTTCGTCAACATTCAGTCACACTAACGAGAAGGTGACGCCTGGCTACTATGCCGTGAAGCTCGACAACGGTGTGGCAGTAGAGCTCACTGCCACCGAGAGGGTGGGATTCCATCATTATAAATTCGGTGGCTCGGAGACACCACGAGTGCTCCTCGACCTTGTGAATGCCGTGGGCAACAAAGCCTATGACACCTATGTGAAGAAGGTGGACGCCACTACTATCGAGGGTTTCCGCTTCTGTCACGGATGGGCCGATAAGCGTAAGGTGTTCTTCTACATCAAGCTCAACAAACCCATGAAAAATTTGCTTACCTTCATGGGTGATGAACCATCGGGAGAAGATGAGCTGAGCTATAAAGCCCTGAAGGCTGTGATGAACTTCGGGGACGACTGCCGTGACCTGCTCGTCAAGGTGGCCATCTCGTCGGTGAGCTGCACAAACGCCCGTATGAATATGGAGAAAGAACTGCCCGGGTGGGACTTTGCCGCAACGCAGCAGCAAGCCACCGACAAGTGGAATAAGGCACTCTCCGTGATAGATATCGACGCTACAGACAAGCAGAAGAAAATCTTCTATACGGCTCTGTATCATATGTTTATAGCACCGAGTCTCTACTGTGACGTCAATGGTGACTATCGCGGTATGGACGATAAAATCCATCGCAACAACTCTTTTAAGAACTACACCATCTTCTCACTTTGGGATACTTATCGCACGCTCAATCCGCTCTTCACCATTCTGACCCCGGAACGTGTGCCCGATATGATAAATTCCATGCTCGATATCTATGATCAAAATGGTAAGCTCCCCATTTGGCCCCTTCAAATGGGAGAGACCAACTGTATGCCGGGCTACAGCTCGGTGCCGGTTATTGCAGATGCCTGTCTCAAGGGCTTCGGAGGTTTCGATGCTGAAAGAGCACTCAAATATATGGTCTCTACGGGAAAGAACCCCAAGCAGAACGGTATCGCTCTATTCATGAAATACGGCTATATCCCCGCCGACAAGTTGCATGAGGCAACCTCAGTGAACCTTGAGTATGCTGCTGATGACTGGGGCACTGCTCTTATGGCAAAGAAGCTTGGTCATGAGGACATCTACAATGAGTTTATGAAGAGAGGCGAGAGCTATAAGCTCTTCTGGGACAAGAGCATCATGAAGATTCACCCCAAAATGGCCGATGGAAGCTGGTATGAGCCTTATAATCCCTTCCTCGCCAATCACCGCGATGGGGTAGGCGACTTCACTGAAGGCAACGGATGGCAGTATACGTTCATGGTACCTCAGGACCCCAATGGCCTCGTGGCTCTCCACGGAAGCGATGCCCGGTTTATCAGCAATCTTGACTCTCTCTTCACTGTTACGGGTGACCTTGGTCCCGGTGCTCCACCTGACGTTTCAGGGCTTGTGGGCATGTATGCTCACGGCAATGAACCCAACCATCATATTCCTTATCTCTACGCTTATGCGGGAGCACAGTGGAAGACTGCCGCTTTGGTGAGGAGTCTGCAGGAGAAATTCTACACTGATTCCTACGACGGCTATGCCGGTAATGAGGATTGCGGACAGATGTCGGCATGGCATGTAATGTCGGCTCTCGGATTCTTCCAGGTGAGTCCTTCGGGTGGCAACCTCGTACTGGGAAGTCCTCTCTTCCGCAAGGCTACTATCAAGCTTGCCGGTGGCAAGACGTTCGTTGTGAATGCTCCTGCCAACAGCAAGAACAATGTCTACATCAAGGCAGCAAAACTCAACGGAAAAGACTTGAAGCGCTCTTACATTACTTATAAAGAGGTGATGAAGGGCGGACGACTTGACCTCACTATGGCCGCAACACCCAACAAAGGCTTTGGCAAAGCCAGGAAGGACCGTCCCTGACAGCCTAAGGAGCTAAGCTGAATAAAGGCTGGCCACGACCTCGGTAGCCGCTTCGTTTCCAAGGTGGAACGCGTTGCGCTAACGGTCATGGCCAGCCTTTTTCGTGTGTTTTACATCCTCTTTCTCAACGGTACTCCTTCGGAGTGACTAACTGAGTGTAGAGTACCTGGCGAGGATTCTTCTGGGAGTGGACAATGTACTTAAAGTTGAATCCCGCTTTCTTGAGCTTGCGCAAGCCTTCGTTTTCCACAATCTGCTTCACTATGGACTCGCCAAGGCTCTTCCGGTTGTTATTGATGAGCTCGATGTCATCGAACGGTCCGCAGAATGAACAATAGTAGAGTATCGTGCGTGTGGAGCGGTCGAAGGCGAGACTGTCGGTACGTGTGTTGTTGACAATGGGGGTGGGGCAGTTCTTCCGCGTGTATTCCCGGGCTTCCTCCGCAGCCTGATCCTCAAGGCTTTTATGGCAGCCTCCTAATAGAAGCGAAAGTATAACGAATAGCGCTACTTTTCTCATATGATTGATACGTAAACTTTACTTTTTGACTTTGATTCAGAAGTGTTGCTACAAAGGTAATAAAGTTTTTGTGATTTTTAAGTGCGATTCTACTGTTTTTTAGGATTTTATTCCGTAACTTTGCGCTAAATAGAGAATCTTACGCATGGACAATATCCGCAACTTTTGCATCATCGCACACATAGATCATGGTAAGTCGACCCTTGCCGACCGACTCTTGGAGTACACCAATACTATCCAGATAACAGAGGGGCAGATGCTCGACAACATGGATCTGGAACGTGAGCGTGGTATCACTATCAAGAGCCACGCCATACAGATGGAGTATTCGACAGGGGGGCAGAAATATATCCTTAACCTTATCGATACGCCGGGGCATGTAGATTTCTCCTACGAGGTGAGTAGAAGCATTGCAGCCTGCGAAGGGGCTCTGCTCGTAGTAGACGCTACGCAGGGAGTGCAGGCGCAGACCATCTCTAACCTCTACATGGCCATAGACCATGACTTGGAAATCATTCCCGTTATCAATAAAATAGACATGCCCAGCGCAATGCCTGATGAGGTGGAGGATGAAATCGTCGAACTGCTGGGTTGCGACCGTAAGGATGTCATCCGTGCTTCAGCAAAGACCGGAGAGGGGGTTCCTGAAATTCTCGAAGCTGTAGTCAAGCGTATTCCGCATCCTGTGGGCGATCGCACGAAACCATTGCAGGCTTTGATTTTCGACTCCATCTTCAATTCCTTCCGAGGCATTATTGTGCTTTGCAAGGTCGTTAATGGAAGTATACGCAAGGGGGATAAGTTGAAGTTCGTCCAGACCGGCATGGAGTATACAGCCGACGAGGTCGGAGTTCTGAAAATGGACATGATTCCGCGTGATGAATTGTCAACGGGCGAAGTGGGTTATGTCATCAGTGGCATAAAAGATGCAACAGAGGTGAAAGTAGGAGAGACCATCACCCATGTCGACAATCCTTGCTCTGAGGCCATCGAAGGTTTTCAGGAGGTGAAACCTATGGTGTTCGCAGGTGTCTATCCCATTGACCCTTCTGAATATGAAAATTTGCGGGCTTCGCTTGAGAAGCTACAGCTCAACGATGCTGCTCTAACCTTCCAGCCGGAGTCGTCGGCAGCGCTGGGCTTTGGCTTCCGCTGCGGCTTCCTCGGCTTGCTCCATATGGAAATAGTGCAGGAGCGGCTTGATCGCGAGTTCAACATGGACGTTATTACCACTGTACCCAATGTCTCCTACAAGGTATATGACAAGCAGGGCCACTGTCTTGAGGTGCACAATCCCTCCGGACTTCCCGATGCCACACTCATCGACCACATAGAGGAACCCTATATACGGGCCACAATCATAACAAGCTCCAATTTCATCGGACCCATCATGAAGCTGTGCCTCGACAAGCGTGGGGAACTTATCAACCAGGAGTATGTCAGTGGCAACAGGGTGGAACTTCATTTCATGCTGCCTCTTGGAGAAATCGTAATCGACTTCTACGACAAGCTCAAGTCGATCAGCAAAGGCTACGCGTCGTTTGATTATCATATTGACTCTTACCGTCCGTCAAAATTGGCTAAGCTCGACATCTTGCTGAATGGTGAGCCAGTCGACGCGCTCTCGACTCTTACCCACCAGGATAATGCCGTGACTCTTGGACGACGGATGTGCGAAAAGTTAAAGGATTTGATACCCCGACAGCAGTTTGACATTGCCATCCAGGCTGCAATAGGTGCTAAAATAGTGGCGCGCGAAACCGTAAAACAAGTGAGGAAAGATGTGACAGCAAAGTGTTACGGAGGTGATGTGAGCCGAAAGCGCAAGCTTCTCGAAAAGCAGAAGAGAGGAAAGAAGCGCATGAAGCAGATTGGCAATGTGCAGGTACCACAGAAGGCCTTCCTTGCTGTGCTGAAACTTGATTAGGTACTATATTTGATATATACAAGGCGATGATAATTAAAGTATTACTATTATGAGAGAACAGGTAAGCACGACGCGGGATATAGCACGTGAACTTGCCCGCCGTTACAGTACAATGACGCACGAGGAGCTTGATGTCCTCGAGAATATTCTTGTGCCTAAGAAATTCGCCAAGAACGAGATGATTCTCCGTGAAGGGGAGGTGTGCAAAAACATCTATTACCTGGACAAAGGACTTGTCAGACAGTTCTACTTCAAGAAGGACAAGGAGTTGACTGAGCATCTCGGAATCGACCATTCTATCTTCATGTGCATAGAAAGTTTGTTCCGTGAAGAACCTACAAAGCTGCAGGTTCAGGCTCTCGAACAGTCCTATGTCTTCGCGTTGCCTAAGGCCGACCTTGAGAGGGTCGCTCTTCACAACGTCAATATTCAGCTGCTCTACAGAAAAATCTTAGAGGAAAGCCTTATCATCTCGCAGGTTCATGCCGATCTTGTAAGGTTTGAAACGGCTCAGGACCGGTACAAGAGGCTCTGCAAGCTCAATCCTCAGTTAGTGCTTAGAGCTCCGCTGAATTACATAGCTAATTATCTGCAGATGACGCCAGAGACGTTAAGCCGGGTGCGCTCTTCAACGCTCATAGAATAGCTCTCTTTGAAACAATAGCTCTCTTTGAAACAATAGCTCTCTTTGAAAC
>OMVH01000077.1 GCA_900314365.1 uncultured Prevotella sp.
ATAGGCTTGCTTTTTGCAGGACAGACTGCAAGGAGCCAGTCGATAGACGAGCAGGCGGGCCGATGCCTGAACAGCTCCGACTGGTTTGGTTTACAACGTGTGTACACGGCGCATGGCGCTGAAATGCAACCCTTGCTTCGAGACATGTCGAAGGCGATACTCGATCATGTCTTCGCCCGCTATAGCGAAGCTGTCCAGTCGATTCCCCAACTTATACGCAGTCATCAGCAGGAGTTGGGGGCAGCCAATGTGCTCTCCTTGATTCATCTTTACGCCACCGACTTGAGTAATTTGGGCAACAACAAGGAAGCTGCCGCTAAGGTGGAGAGCGTGGCCGAACAGCTCAAGGCATCGGACAATGCTGCGGCCAGCACTCAGATGGAGCATCTTGCTCAAATCTATAAGGCTATGAGCGAATACGAGCTATTCAAGAACGAAAGCTTAAAGAAGCCCATCATCATCCCCTTCCGTCTCGACTCTATAGGCCCTAAAGACAAACGCTCAGTGCAGGTCATCGTTCCCTCGCGTCTCAATGGAAGGCAACTGCCCGTCACCTTCGATACCGGCTCAGGTGTTAATATCATCAGTACGCCGATGGCCAAGAAACTGGGATTGAGGGTCTATGACATCCCTGTGGAAGTCAATGGCGAGGGAAGGAACGTGGGACGTTTCGCGATAGCCGACAAACTTCAGATGGGCGACCTTGTGGTTCGTAATGTTCCCTTTTATGTGTTGGATATCACGACTCATGTCGACAGTGTAGACCAATATCTGAAGCACATGAACTGCGTGGTGGGCATTCCATTGATGAAGGCCATGAAAGAGGTGCAATTCGATTTCCGGCAACGCAAGATTCTTATTCCCGAACAGGAGACTGAAAGTGATGTGCACAACCTGTGTATAGATGCGCAGAGCCAGAATTTGCTGATGGAGATCCGTCATGTCAACGAGCCATTGACTCTTGTTGCCGATATGGGTAATTCGGGTCTCACCACCTTGAGCAATGACTTCTTTCTGACTCATGCCGACTCCATCCGGACACAAGGCACACCCGATACTTTCCGGAGCGGGGGCTTAGGAGGCGTAACCGTCACGCAATGCTATCGTCTCCAGAAATTTCCTGTAACCATAGGAGGTGTAAATGTAGTGCTGCCGGAGGTGAACGTACTGTCCGAGCAAACTTCCCGACCGAGCAATTTCGGCATCAAGGATTTCCTGCTTTTCAAGAAGGTCATCTTCAATCTCCACAAGATGTTCCTGAAGGTGGTGCCTTGAGACTGTTACTCTTACAGACTCCAGGTTATTCAATAGAAGAGTGCCATAGTCCTGGACTATGACACTCCAAACTTCCTCATCAGAAAGACTATCCGGACAGAATGGTTACAGAGAGAGCCGGGCGTCCCCGCCAACAGTAATGCCCTGTCTAAGGTTTCCACCAGCGGGAAAGACCGCCCACTGAGAACTTATAGAACGACGATTTGGGCAGTTTACTGAGGTCAACGCTGTATCTTTCCGTCTGTTCGTCGGCATAACCGACAATCTGCCATTTATCCTCGCCGCCAGCAGCAAAATTATTGGTCGTAGCAACATAGACGGGTACCCGTCGCCTCACGTCACCGCTGCGTCTTCCAAGATAGTTCCAGTAGAGTATCACCTTATCATCATACTTCCTTGCGAAAAGATCGGCCATACGGCAACGCCCATAGAAAGATTGACCGTCGAGCTCAAAGCCCACGTTGCGGGGAACCTCGAAGTTCATCCACTGGCAGATAGTGGGTAGGATATCCACATGACTGAGCGTCGGACTAAAGAAATGCCGGTTCACCTTCTTGATATTCGTGGCCATCCAAATGTTGCGTTCGTTGTCGGTCTGTCCGCCATGTCCGTAGCCGGTAACAGCACGTCCATGGTCGGTGGTTACGATGACCATCCAGTCCTCCTTATATTTCTTCTCCCTCATCTTCACGGCCTGCCACACTTGCGAGAGCAGACTGTCGGCTTTCATCACATAGTGGTCGGCGAAAGCTCCATAGCCATGAAGATGGAAGGCATCATCGGAATACCAGAGATAAAGCCAGCTGAGGTCGGGGGCATCGTTCCCTATACATTTAGCGGCATCGGCAGCAACCTGTATGTCGTAGTCCAGCACTTGCAGCTCGTCGGGCTTCTTGGGAAAGCGGGCCGCATCGAGGTCGTAACCGTCGAAGACATAGTCAACCTTCAGATTCCCTGCCTCAGGCTTTCCTGCCCCGAGCAGAATAGTCCGGTTGTCGGTCCAGCTGCTGAAGAGGGCTGTCGTGACAGGGCGCTGCTGGCTTTTGGCGATACGGAAGATATTCCAGTAATTATAGTTTATCTTGATATTGCTGTTGTCCCAGACATTATGCTTGTTGACCCACGTCCCCGTAAGGATATTGGTGTAGCCAACGGCCGAGATAGTGGGAGTCTGGTTATACATATTACGCTCTCCGCCGCAAAAAGCACGGCCGAGATGCCCCTCACGAGCTATCGACATGATGGTAGGTGGCTGGAGCCGCCAGATGCAGTCGGCAGGGATGCCATCAAGAATTACGAACAACGCCTTGCGCTGGCGTGCTGACAACTGTCCCGGCATCAAGAAGAGAAGCAGGGAGAAAAACAAAGACAAGCTTTTTTGCATATTATGGAATTTAGATTTATGAATTATCGTCTGATGGCAGCACGGACAAAGAACCACAGATGCATGGCTACGGTAGTGGCCAGTCCATAATGGGAACGCATCACCTTAAACCTCTCCCGAAGTGAAGCCCGATGATTGGCGACACTCATTCCGCCATCGAGATAGTAGGCCACTACCCGATGTAGATTGAGAAGAGAAAGACCGAAAGCCTCACAGTCCTTCATCACACGTATGCACCAATCCACGTCAGCCGAGTAGCGGTAGTTCAGGTTATAAGGGTTGCGCCGCGCCACATCGGTTCTGACATAAAAAGCCTGATGACACACTAGCATACCGTGGCGAAACGATTTCCACGTGAGATGCTCCGGTGGTACGAGTCGGCGGTGCCGAAGAAAGCGCCCTCCGGCATCCACAATATCGGTATCGCCATAGAGCACTCCTGGTCTCATGCCTGCCGACTCTGCCTCTGCCGCAATACCTTCGAGCGTGTGCCTGTCGGGCAGAGAATCGCCCGCGTTGAGAAACACAAGATAGTCGCCTGCAGCCATTCTCAGAGCCTTGTTCATGGCATCGTAGAGGCCGCGGTCGGGTTCCGACACTACCTTCACCGTGCGCCCCTTACACTGCCGGGCATCTGTAATGCGCTTATATTCTTCAGCCATCTCGCGTGTTGAATCGGTAGAGGCCCCGTCAACGATGAGATGCTCCACCCCTTCATACTCCTGCATGAGCACACTGTGGAGCGTCCGCTGCAATACGGATGCCGCATTATAAGTGCATGTGACTATGGTGAAGGTTATCATAGATGATAGTTCTTGAGAGCTATAGCTTCATTGTAGAGCTCAATATATTGCATGGCCACAGTCGTCGGCGAGTATTTCTGCACCACCTTGGTCACGGCATTGCGGGCCAGTTCACTGGGATCGGCCTCGGTAAGTGTCCATCTGATACCCTCGGCAAGTTTCGCGGAATCGGCTATGGGAGCAAGGAACCCGTTCTTCTGATGGTCTATCATCTCGGGGATGCCCCCAACGGCAAATCCCACACAGGGCACACCGCAGGCCATTGCTTCCATGATGGTGTTGGGGAGATTGTCTTCCAACGAGGGCAGTACGTAGACGTCGGCAGCATTGTAGATGTCCACTATCTTCCGCTCATCATTCACATAGCCTAAGGGGAAGGCCGGCAGGGCGAGCTCGGGAACGATGTCCTCGGAGTGCCCCCCGAGAATGGCAACGCAGGCAGTCGACTTGAGTCCGGGATTCTCAGCTGCGAGTTTTGCTACGGCCTCAACAAAATATTTCATACCCTTGCGCACAGCTGTAACGCGCTGCGAGACAAAGAGAATCACCTTCTTGCCTTCGGGCAGACCCGCTCTGAAACGGGCTTCCTTCTTGTCAATGGGGTGGAAGACATAGGTGTCGATGGGATTGGGTAT
>OMVH01000075.1 GCA_900314365.1 uncultured Prevotella sp.
GGAGCGAAGTAAGTCTTGCTTCAAAATATGCCCGTATTTTGGCACTTTCGCGTTCGTTTTTCTTTACAAACTTTCTCGTGACCTTTGATTTTTGATACGCTATTTTGAGTCGAAGTCCGGAGAGTGTGCAATTTTCAGATACCAGGTAAAGTCACGCTATGTCCACTGCAGGGTGCGGATAGATAGGTTTAGGGCCGTCCGCAAGCAAGGTATGCAGGAAATGCCTTTTTTCAATGCCACATTGTTGGGCCGTGACATGAATGAGCATTTCCTTCATTTGAGAATTTCCCGTTGCTTGTGGACAGCCACGAAGGCCGCGCCCAGCAGTGATTATATCCATCCTTTCTTTCCCTATGGTCGTCCCTGCGTGGGACTGCCAATTTCTTCGATGAAATCGGCTATTTCTGCAGCAAGCGTTCAGCCATAGCTTTGCCAAGAGCCTCACAACCCGCATTAACGACGGGAGAGAAACCCTGCTTCATCACCACCGGTGAGCCTACAGCTTCGAAGTGGAGGCGTGTCTCGTTCCACTCACCTATTTTCTGTACAGCCTTGCTGGCCCAGCTGTAGCTGCCAAACCATCCGATGAAATGGTCCTTTATATCACGATTGGCAATCTCGGCAAGCAACACATCCATCTCGTGGTACAGGCCGGCATTGTAGGTCGGTGCACCCACGATGAGACCTCTGAAACGGAAGATGTCGCTGAGGATATAGCTATGATGGGTCTTCGAGACGTTGTACACGCGAATATCCTTTACACCATTCTCAGAGGCTGCCCTTGCTATGGCCTCGGCCATACGTTCAGTGTTGCCGTACATTGTACCGTAGCAGATAACCAGTCCCGGATCGGTGTCGTAGCGGCTCATGCGGTCGTAGAGTGTCACCACTTCGCTGAGGCTTCCGTGCCATACCGGACCATGGGTGGAGCAGATGTAGTCTATCTTCTCGCCGGCAAGTTTCTTCAGAGCATTCTGCACGGGCACGCCGTACTTGCCCACGATGTTGCTGTAGTACCTTATCATTTCCGAACGGCACCACTCCGTATCGATGTCATCGTCGACGAAGCCTCCGTTCAAAGCGCCAAAGCAGCCGAAGGCATCACCCGAGAAGAGCGCAGAGTCCTTGCCCGGTGCCTCACAGAGCGTCATCATCGTCTCCGGCCAGTGCACCATCGGTGTCATGAAAAACTTAAGGGTGTGTTCTCCAAGACCGATGGAATCGCCGTTTTTCACTTCCACCACATTGTCACTGATACCGTAGAAGCCCTGCAGCATGTCGAAGGTCTTCTTGTTGCCTACCACCTTCACCTCAGGGTAGTACTTACGGAGCAAGGCCAGCGAGCCGCTGTGGTCGGGCTCCATGTGGTTGATGACCACATAGTCTATGGGACGGTCGCCGATGACCTCGTGGATATGTTCGAGGAACTGCATGAAAAAGCCGATTTCAACGGTGTCAATGAGGCACACCTTCTCGTCTTTTATGAGATAAGAGTTATAGGATACACCGTTGGGGAGAGGCCAGAGTCCCTCGAAGAGGGCCTTGTGGCGATCGTTGACCCCAACATAAAACACGTTGCTGGTGATTTCTTTCATTGTCTGTATTGTTAATGAAGTGAAGACTCTTTTGATTTGTTTTCTCAGCCCTTTGCCAGCAACTCTTTCATGCGGTTGCCGAATTCGGGTGATACGTAGTTGTTGAGACTCTTGCAGCAGTCGGCCGAGAAGCTTTGCGCGCAGGCAGTGAGCTGGTCCCATTGTTCCTCCGTCAGCCCCCGTTCGATGTCGTCGCGCGTGATGCCTAACTTAAGAAGTCCGTAGACGAAGCCTGCGTTGAAGTTGTCGCCTGCCCCCACCGTGCTCACTGTCTGCGAACTCTCCACGGGATACTCCTTGCGAAGGCCGCCATCGGCATGTACCACCACGGGATGCGGGCCGTTGGTGAAGATGAACTTCTTGCAGTAGAACGAAATTTCCGAGGCATAGACCTTGTCGGGGTCTTCCATCTTGTAAAGGGTCATGAAGTCGTCGCGGCTGCCGCGCACGAAGTCGGCAAACTCGAGATTCTCAAGATAGTTGGGAGTGATGCGCATGACATCGTCCTTGTGGGAAGGACGGAAGTTCACGTCGTAGTAGATAATGGCTCCGTGGCTGCGTGCGTGGTCGAGAAGCCCCACCACCTGCGGCCTTATCACCGGATTGACGGCAAAGAAGGAACCAAAGATGACGATGTCGTTCTCCTTGATGTCGGGGTAGGTGTATTCGAGTTGGTCGTGGGCATGATCCTTGTAGAAAATGTACTCGGCTTCGTTGTTCGAGTCGAGAAAGGCCAGCGAGATGGGCGACTTGCTGTCGGGGAAGACGCTCACGCAACTGTTGTCCACGCCGTTAGCCTTGAGAAAATCAATGATATGCTGGCCCACGCGGTCGTTGCCGGCCTCACTGATGAAGGTGGTGTTGACGCCGCAGCGTCCTAATGAGATAACGCCATTGAAAGTGGACCCTCCCGGCACAGCCCCGATGGGCTTGCCGTCCTTGAAGATGATGTCAAGCACCGTTTCACCGATACCTATTACCTTACGCATAAGAAAAACACGTTGATTGCAACTGCAAATTTACTACAATTAGCGTGGCACACAAAATAAAAGGACCTTTTATTTCACAGGCATTTTATTTTCAGTATCTTTGTTCTGCAAAAGTATTATCAGCATGAACTACCATACAGCAACCCTTCCCTGCGGTCTGAGGGTCATCTTCAGAGAGTCGGCCTCGCCAGTGGTCTACTGTGGCTACGAAATCAGTGCAGGCTCACGCAACGAGGCTCCCGGTGAGGAAGGACTGGCTCACTTCTGTGAGCATACAACCTTCAAGGGGACACATCGGCGAAGGGCCTGGCAGATTGTGAACTGCCTCGAAGCCGTGGGAGGCGACCTTAATGCCTTTACTACCAAGGAGGACACGGTGTACTATGCCGCCGTACTGCGCGACCACGTGGGACGGGCCGTTGACTTGCTCACTGACATCGTCTTCCACAGCATCTATCCGCAGCGTGAGCTCGACATGGAGAAGGAGGTTATATGCGACGAGATAGAGAGCTACAACGACTCTCCGGCCGAGCTCATCTACGACGAGTTTGAGAACCAGATCTTCGGCGGACATCCACTGGGACACAATATCCTTGGAACGGCACAGAGGGTGAGGGGCTACGGCACGGACGACGCGCTGAGGTTCACGCGGAAGCACTATCGTCCTGCCAACACCATCTTCTTTGCCTACGGCGACATCAGCTTCGCAACCCTACTGCGACAATTGGAGCGCGCCACGGCCGCCTTTCCTGCAGTCCTTCCCGTCGTGAAGGAAGCGCTCAAGGCTCCGGAGCCCTACAAGGCCACTGAGATGCGACTGCGCCGCGGCACTCATCAGGCTCACGTGATGCTTGGTTGTCGCAGCTACAGCGCGCGCGACGAACGCAGGATGCCACTCTATCTGCTCAACAATATCCTTGGAGGACCGGGGATGAACGCACGGCTGAACCTCATACTCCGTGAGAGGCGTGGACTCGTCTACACCGTGGAGAGTACGATGGTGAGCTATGGCGACACCGGCATCTGGAGTACCTATTTCGGCTGCGACGGTCACGACGTGAACCGCTGCCTGAAACTGGTGCGCAACGAATTGAAACGCTTCGCCGACTCGCCTCTGACGGAGACCCGTCTGCGTGCGGCCAAGAAACAGATAAAGGGACAGCTCGGAGTGGCCTGTGACAACCGGGAGAGCTTTGCACTCGACTTCGGCAAGAGCTTCCTGCACTATGGATGGGAGAAGGACATCTCTCAGCTCTACGCCCGCATCGAGTCTGTAACGGCACTACAGATACAGCAAGTAGCAGGGGAACTGTTCCGGGAGAACAATCTCAGCCTGCTCGTCTATGAGCCCGATTAGCAGCACGAAGGGCCCACAGTGGAGCAACGAAAATGAGTGCTCCTTGGTAGCAGATAAATGTGGAAAGGTGATTCGTTGTCGCCCTCAAATGTCCACTGCAGGGTGCGGCCCATGTGGCCGTCCGCGAGCAAAGATTAATTTTTTACTGCGTCGCTATTTCCTATTATTGGTTCTCTGCTTGTCCTTAGACAGCGGACGGCCACAAAGGCCGCACCCTGCAGTGGATATTAGGGATAAAAATGGACAGGATGCTCATGCCAGGGAACCATTCGCTTTCGAAACTTCAGTACGTAATTTCTAACTCCTAATTTCAAAAGTATATGAAACCTAAAAAAAAGACACCTCTCTACTATCTCTTGTTCGCATTGATGGTATTTATCTTTATGGCTCTCTTGAACCTTGTCACTCACGGGAACATTGACTTTGCTGGCGCTGCTATCACAGCTGTTTTCGCCGGCGTTTGGCTCCTTGTCCTCGACTGGCTGTGGAGAGTCTGCGAGCGTCGGAATTGAATGTCCGCATATGAACGCGTTCACCCCGGCCTGCGCTTGGCAGACCGGGGTGAAAGGTATATAGCGTCCTGCCTACATACTTTCGGCGGGACTGTTCGCATGCAACATCCTATTTCACCAGCACCTTCTTGCCGTTGATGATATAGATGCCACGCTGCAGATTATCTTTGTTCACGCGCTGACCATTCAGATTGTAGACAGCGTCGGAACCCTTGGCTTCCTTATTGATATGCACACCAGCAATACCTGTCGGAGTACTGTGCGAGAACCGATAAAGCTGGAGATTCGTGGGTGCGTCGGCCACCACATTGAAGCAGTAGTTGGCAGCATCGTAGTTCAGGTAGTTTCTGCTATGCGAGCTCTTGAACTTGAACTCCATGTTACCGTCCGTGATAGTTACCTCAGCACGCGACGTAGGATCAACACTTCCTGTAGAACCCAGTCCGAACCTTGTGGCAGCAAGATAACCGCCCTGTCCATTCACCTTACCGAAGACCAGGTCGTTGCGTATCTTGCGGAGTTTGAACATCTGTGCGTCAGCATCCGCGTAGGCCCATCCAGCTCGGGAGAGGTCCACCTGCACTCCACCGCGTGTGGAGTCGTTATAGACTGTAGAGAGGGTCATCTTGGCATCGGCATTGACAATGATAAGCGTATCGTTGGCCTGAAGAGTAGAGATATCGGTCACCTGCTGATACCACTGTCCGTTCTCAACCTTGAAGTCCTCACTAAGGTTCGGATCGTTGTAGAGCAGAGTGACGGTCTTGTTGTTATGTTTGATAACTTTGTAAACCTTCTTCTCGCTCATCGAACCGGAAAAAGCAGTGAAGTTGGCAGTACCATTGCCATATAACATATCCTTAGAGACAGAGCCTATATTGGGCAGACCGTCGGCAGTCTGCATGTAGGCACGCATGTCGTCCTCATCGTTGTTGACTGTATTGTAGAGCCATTTCCACATGTCGTACTTCACGTGAGTCACCATCAATCCCGTGGGCAGAGAGGCAGGAGTCCAAGTACCCGTCTGACGGTTTTCCAGGATGAGGTATTCCTTGGTGTTGAAGGGATTGCGGATAAGGGCTGCTTGTGTACTCTCGCCCGCGTTGGGATCAGTCAGCGTGACAGCCTTGTCGTCAGTGAGTTCGGGGATATCGAGCCAGCCCATGTAGCTCTTCTCATAGGCTGTATAGCCAATGGGAGCGTAGGTGCCATTAAAGTAGGCTCCCATATCCATAATGGACCACACGCCAAACGAGTTTTGGTCGTTATAATTATAATCGGTAGCATAGAAGTCGGGCAGACCGAGTGCATGACCAAACTCATGACAGAGCACACCCATACCCATCAGCTGATTGCTGCCATAAAGCTCATTACCTACGAAATAGGATTTGAAGCGGTAGCCTGAGATAGAAGTGTTGAAATCATATTCATGGGGCCATACGCTCTCTGCCGGACCCCCTGTAGCTTCGCCTTGGCCGGCATAGATAACCATGACGTTAGGAATGCTGCCATTAACTTCATATTTGGAGAAGTCGACCTGGTGCTCATCAATGGCTTTCTGCACTGCCTCTTTAATCATGGTCACAACATTCTTGTCTCTTCCTGCAGCGCCGTTGCTGTTGCCACCGTAATAAGCCCGGGCACTGTCGAGGGTCACCTTGGCCACAACATCGAACGAAGGAACGAACATGCCATTGCTCTGAGCCTTGAAATAGTCCTTTACGGAGCCCACTTCGACACTTTCCTCACTATAGCCTTCCTTGTTGAGATAGCGGGTGTACTTGTCCACATCATGGCCTTGCTGGAAATCCACATCTGAATAGGCGACAAGTATGACGGGGACGGTGAGATTGCCCAGACTGCTCACTGCACCGAGGGCACTCTTGCCATATTCTCCCAGACCGTCGGAGGTTGAGGCATAGTGCAACTTCATGGGTGCCTCGCGACGTGTGAGCCGACGCAACGATGGTGTGGCAGGGGTAATCGTGTCGTTGCTGAGGAAGGCAATCTCGGTAGCCGAGCGGTCAGCAACCTCATGGGCCAAAACGGAGGAGGCTGCAATCTGCCCGTTTACAAGCGAAGCATAGCAAAGGTCGCCTTTTGCATTAGGATAGACAACTTTGCCATCCTCGGTAGTAAAGAAAGCACAATAGGATTCACCATTTCTATATACTTTTATGGTTGTACCATCACTCTGCTTCATTGTGATGGGGATACGCTGTGGGCGTATGGCCTGGGCTCCTAAAGAGCTGAAAGCTAAGGCCAGGGCCAAGAGTAGTGATTTACGCATTATGAGACGATTTGTTTGTTATGAATAGATTGCAAAGTTAGCGAAACAGAAAAGAACTGCCAAAAGAAAAATGAAATTTCTTAGGATGCAAAGCTAAAAAGTTGGAATTATTACATATTACAACACACTGAATAACAGTTTTGGCTAAAGTTCTGTGTTTATAGAATTTGAAAGCGCCTTTTCCTGACTTCGGCAATGCGTCAAGCCTAAATCATACTGTTATGATGAATGGTGACAGAAGTTAGAAAAAAAGACTGTACTTCCAAGTGCGCTATGACGCTCAAGCCATAACAAAGAAAGCACTTGCTGGGATGCGAAGCGAGCATAGCGAACCAGTGGAAGGTCCGCCTTTTAAGCAACGACGGATAGGGATAGATCGGGGATATCCCTACAGTGATGCAAGTAACAGCCGGTCGAAGCGAGCCTGGGGATAGCACCACGACAGCACCCTGAAACGGCCTCGAAGAGGTCGGGAGCATCTCGACAGAGATGCACGTAACCCCAGCCGAGCGTAGCGAGCCTGGGGATAGAGTAGCGCACAAGGACTTCGGCCTCGAAGAGGTCGGGAGCATCTCGAAGAGATGCAAGTAACCCCTTTTGAGCGAAGCACTGCCCGTAAGTACTTGAGGTTGTACTGTAAGCGTTAGTCCATGGAGTTAAGGTAGCACCAAGAAATAAGTGTAAAATCCAACAAAAAGGAAACAAAAACAGAAATAATACGTTTCTAAAAGAAAAAACCATGAGTTATACCTCTTGTATCTATCACATAGTCTTCCGTACAAAACGAAGCCAACCAACGATTACCGAAACCTACGAACGTGAGCTCTTCCAGTATATCTTCAACTTTGTAAGGAGCAAGGGTTGCCACCTCTATAGAGTCAACAGTATGCCAGACCATGTGCATCTTCTTGTGGGTCTCGTTCCTAATATAAGTCTGAGCGACTTTGTGCGAGAACTAAAATCCGCATCAAGTACATTTCTAACGTCGCATCGACAATGGTTTCCCTTCTATGAGTCATGGGGTAAAGAATACTTCGCCTGCTCCTAGAGCATGAATGATGTTGATACTGTAAAAGAGTACATCAAGAATCAAAAGATACACCACGAAAAGCACTCCTTTGCAGAAGAACTACGAAGCTTGTGTGAAAGCCAGCATATCATCTTCAACGAGAAATATCTGTGAAAGGAAGTAAGACTCTGTATGCCTAACCTAATTGAGGATACTTGCATCTCTAACGAGATGCACCCGACCTCTCCGAGGCCGTTTCAGGGTAGTTGTAAGGCGATCTATCCCCAGGCTCGCTTCGCTCGGCTGGGGTTATTTGCATCTCTTCGAGATGCTCCCGACCTCTTCGAGGCCGAAGTCCTTGTGCGCTACTCTATCCCCAGGCTCGTTTCGCTCGGCTGGGGTTATTTGCATCTCTGGCGAGATGCACACGACCTCTTCGAGGCCGTCGTTGCTTGAGTGATTCTCTATCCCCAGGCTCGTTATGCTCGGCTGGGATTATTTACATCGCCAGAAATGCACACAACTTCTTCGAGGCCGGAACTCATTGCTTGATTTTCTATCTATAGGCTCGCTTCGCTCGGCTGGGGTTATTTGCATCTCTGTCGAGATGCTCCCGACCTCTTCGAGGCCGTCGCTGCTTGCATGTTGGTCCATCCCCAAGGCTCGCTTCGTTCGTCTGTAGTTACTTGCATCTCTTCGATATGATCCCGACCTCTCCGAAGATGTCGCTGCTTGCATGTGCTCTATTACATTGATTACTTAACAAGGAAGGGAATGAGTATGCCCTCAAATATCCACTGCAGGGTGCGGCCCTTGTGGCCGTCCACAGGGTGCGAATGTAGAAGATGTGGTTGGATTTCTTGCTTACCCGTAGGTTGTGGACGGCAATGGGTCCGCGCCCTCAAGTTGTCGAGGCTAGGACGAATGGCACTAAACGAGATGGATTGAATAACGGAAAAAGGGACACGACCATCACAGGCCATGCCCCCCTACTTAAAAGATGTGTGTATCTAAAGTAATAAAATTATTTCTGAATCCTCTTGACGCCATTTTCGATGACGATGCCCTTGAAGTTCTTGTCCACCTGCTGGCCAGCGAGGTTGTAGATGCGGCCGTCGGCCTTCTTCTCGGTAGTAGTCTTGATGCCGTTGATGCCTGTAGTCGTTGACTCTGGAGTAAAGGTCACGCCTGCAAAATATCCATAGACATAGCGCGCACCATCAGAGTCTGCCTTGGAACAGACAATGTAATAGCGGCCATATTCTGCATCATTACTATCGTTGACTGTCACGACTCTGTTAGAGGAAATCTTAACAGGTATCTCTGTCTTAGAATAGTCAGTAGTGATGCGGCCTGCCTGTTCGGCTGCCTTAATGGCATAGATACCCATGAAGGATCCATAGGTGGCCTGCTCAGCAGCGCTCAGTCCAACTAAAGAATACATCTTGCTGCCTGCATCGACATAGCCCGTGGAATCACCCTCGTTCACATTCACCTCAATACGGGTTCCGGGAATACCGCCATAGATGTCCATCAAGCCATCAGAGAACTGAGAGTTGTCGATGTAGACAGGAGCTTCAAATTTTGTCCATGCTCCGTTTACGGTACGTGCACCAGCCTGCTTGCCGTTGGCACGGTAAAGACCCTTGGCGTCGAAAGCGCCCGTATAGAGTTGACCTTGATATTCGCCCGACTCGATGACATAGCCGAAACCTGAGAGAGAGTCAGCAAGAGCGAAGTTCTTGGTGTTCTCGTCGTACTTCAGCACGAGATCAGTAGCAAACTTCACATAGCCGGCCTGCTCACCAGGCTTAAAGGCCACGAAGATAACCTTTGTGGTATCCTTTTTGTTCTCAGAGTTAGTCAGATAGACCTGCTTCTCATCGCTGGCATACTGATAGCTGGGGATAGTAAGTGTATTCGATGCTGCATCGAAGTCACCATACACGTAGAAGGAACCGCAGAGTGTGGCCTTCTTCACCTTGTAGGACTGGCCGTTCTGTGTGATAGTAGCATCTGCGATGGTGTCGTTGTAGGTCTCATAGAAGTCGTTATCGGAGTCGTAGGTCGTTGTGATGTAGACTCCGTTAATGTCATTGCTGGATGCCACCTTAGCCATAGCCTTAGAGCTGCTCTTGACGAGCTGCGAGGGTGAGAAAGCTTTCATGTTCTGTGAGAGCTTCTCGGCGTTGGCGATACGTACTACCTGGCGCTTGGAAAGCGTCTGGGCGGATGCTGACAGACTTAATACTGCCAGACAAGCCAAAAGTAATGTTTTTCTCATAAACCTAATAATTTAAATTATTAATATTTAAGGGTGCCGCCTGCTTCAAGACGGCACCCCGTGAAGCTAATTTAATTCTTGAAAGGATAGTGGACTTCATTTGCCGACAGAGTGAACACATTAGTCGGCTCCTTGGTGTCGGTGAACTTGATGTAAGTGGGACGGCGCTGATTGTCGGTCTCCAGCTTGAAGCGGCGAGGACGTCCGCCCAGACCTGCGAAGGTCTTGAGGACGGGGTCGAGTTTGAACTTGTTGATGTAGGTGGTAGCCGTCTTGTTGGTCGAACCCGTCTTATCGTATTTGATGCTCACCTCATCGCCTGCCTCGTTGGGTTCCACAAGACTCATGGAGACAAAGCCATAGTCGCCTCCGGCTTGGAAATGGAATCCGAACTTACCTTGGTAGGTGCCGATGAAAGCCCAGTAGAGTGTCTGCTCCGTACCGTTGACACCAGCCGTCTTGAGTACCTCCTCAAAGGCATTCCACTTCGGCAGAGCGTAGGAGCCAAACTGGCTCTTGACAAAGAACCAGGCTCCGCTCTGCAGGCTTTGGTAGATTGGCGGAACCTCGGTTTCGAGCCACAGATTCTTCACA
>OMVH01000201.1 GCA_900314365.1 uncultured Prevotella sp.
TACAAGGCCAAAATAGGGCTTTTCCGGGCCTTTTTAAGCGGTTTCAAGGGCTCCTAATAGGCCTGTAAAAACATAAACACCTAACATACAAGCAATTACAAACTCTTCCTATTTTTGCGTATTTGGGAGCAAAGTAAGTCTTGCTTCAAAATATGCCCGTATTTTGGCACTTTCGCGTTCTTTTTTATTTACAAACTTCGTGACGACCTTTGATTTTTGATACGCTTTTTCAGGCCGAAGTCAAACAAGTGTGCAATGCGATTTCAGCTATCCAGCTTACGAAGATGTGTTCCTCTGGAGGCTGCTCATGACAGTCCCTATCCTGTGACAATCTATAAGAACGGTTAGGTATGCATCGGAGTTCTTTCGAACCTTTCTCTGCAGACATCCTCTAACACTATTTATCCTCACCCAGCAGTGGCTGCCACACATTCGAGGGACCGGCGCGTCATATCTCCAGTTTTGTCACGTGGGGGTGGATGGTGCTCAGGTCGGGCAGTTTGCGCCAGTCGCCGTATATGCGTGTGAGCATCCGGTCGGTATTGTGTGGCACGGGTAGCATGTGCCCTTCGAACTCCATTTCGCTGAGCGGAAATATGTCTTCCATGAAGCGTGGCATCTCGTAGGGAGTGCCTAAGGCGTGGCGCAAAGGAGCGTGGCTGAGGCTCCCTGCCAAACGTAGCAACGGGAACGAAACGTAACGGTTAAAACGGGTGAGCATTCTCACGCGCCCCATGTGCCCCTTACGGCACATCGTATAGGCATGGCCCTGAAGGAGTTCCGACAGTTTGTGTATCCACAGAGGTTGTGGATAGAAGTGGAAGATGTCGATGTAGATACCTTGCTCCTTCCAAGTCCGTCCGTAGTTGTTACCTTCGTCGAGCAGCGAGCGGCGGTCGCGGAGCTTGGCATAGAAGAAGAAATAGTCAGGGTCGGTATCCATGTTTTGCAGGGCCATTGTGGAAGGAAGCTCGTGGGGCATGAGCTTCATAAGTCGTTGATAGTCGGGCTCGAGCATCTCGATGTCAAGGTCGTCGTCCCAGGGGATAAAGCCTTTATGGCGTGCTGCTCCAATAAGAGTGCCGCTGCTGAGCCAGTAGCGTATGCCGTGTCGGCGGCAGATAGCGTCGGTTGCGAGCAATAGCTCAAGCATTCTCATCTGATGCCGGCGTAGTTGTGAACCCTCGGGATTGAAGCGTTTGCGCAGTTCTTCGTTATTGACTTCCATGTCGTTTCTTCTTGTAGTGATGCGACGGCTGTTCGTCGTTGGTCCTGCAAATGTAGCCTTTATTTTCTTCTTGTGCAAGATTTACGTGTGATGAATTAATGCGGTCAAGAATTACCTTGTTTTTTCTTCGGTTACTCCGGGTTATTCTGTAATTTTGCAGCTATGAACAGAACAGACGGACAGCAATTTGCCACGAGGAAGGTTTCCGTGGTGATGTGTACTTATAATGGAAGTGGAAGGCACTTGCGTGAACAGATGGAAAGTATTCTGCATCAGACCTATCCGCTCTACGAGATTGTCGTCCAGGACGATGGTTCCACCGATTCTACAATGGCTCTGCTTGCCGAATTCTCAGCACGTGACAGTCGCGTGAAGGTGTTCAGCAACGAGAGCGGCCGTCATGGCATCAATGCCAACTTCTATTCTGCTATGCGGCGTGCTACGGGCGACTTCATAGCAATCTCCGATCAGGATGACTTGTGGGAACCTTATAAGATAGAGGAGCAGATGAGAGCCATAGGCGACAAGATGCTTTGTGGCGGACGGTCGGAGCCTTTCTCCGACGATGGTTCCTTCGTACATGTCGACCCGCGCCGCCCCAATGTCACTCTCCTTCGAATGCTTTGCTGCGCAGAGATTGCCGGTCACACCATGCTTATTCGTCGTGAAATGTTGGAGAGGCTGCCGTCGGACTGTGCGGTTGTGACGAATCGGTGCTACGACATTGTACTCTCTGTGATGGCTGCAGCTTCCGACAGCCTTGTCTATGTCGATCGAGTGCTGGTTCATCAGCGCCGTTACGCCTCGTCGGCAACCTATACCTCCGATGCCGACAGTGTTCCTACCGCTTCCAACGCTTTCCACATGCTTCTCTGGTCTGTGCGGCATTATCGCCGTGTGAAACATCTCGCAGCTCCGGGCTATAATGAGTGGGAAGAGTTCCTGCTGAAGCTCAATGCTCCAACTTCAGTATGCCGTGAGGGCGTGCGATTCATGAGGCTCATGCAGTCGGCAGGTGTGGGCGGATGGTTCCGGTTGACGCTGTTTTGCCTGCGCCATCGTAACGAAATTTTCCACACGCGCAAGTCATTTGCTGTGAGTGTGGTCAGGGCGTTGCTCTTCCCCTTTACCTCGTGCTGGTATCAGCGCTTCTTGATTTTGTCAAAGAAGTAGGCTACGCATTCCTTGTAAATCTCCACCCTTGCCACTTGCATGACCAAGATATAGAGCAGCGCCACTATGACAACCTTTGCCACGAGCAGAGCCAGCCTTCCGTGTATGGCGAGGGTGGCGAAGTGGGCCACAACGATGCATCCCACGGCAGCGAGCACGAAGGAAACAATGTCCTTGGCCACATCGAGGTGACGCAGACCGATGAGCCGATGCCCAAGACATTGCCACACGCCTGTCCACACCACGATGAGGCAGGTGTAAGCTCCCACCATCGTGTGGATGCCCCAACGGCCGAAGGCCAGGATAACCGTGGTTTGCAGGACTATCTGCGCAATGGTGCACCACATGTAGGTGTCCGAACGGCCGTGGCTGATGAAGAGGTTCTGATAGAGTGTCTGAATGGGCATGAAGGCTCCGCCCACGCAGAGCATCTGCAGAATGGGCACGCTGTCGTGCCACTGGTCGCCTAAGAGCAATGGAATGAACTCGCCGGCAATGAAAGCCAGACCCAGCATGGCGGGCATGGAGAGGAACACGGTGAAGCGCAGCATCTTGCGGAAGACGCCCACCTGCCTGTTGCCCTCGTCGCCCACTCTCACCAATACGGGTTGGGCTACCTGCTGGATGGTACCCGAAATGAACGAGGTGCCCATGGTGTTCCACTTTTGGGCCTGCGTGTAGTTGCCCACGGAAGCGGCCGAGAAGAGGCGTCCGAAGATGAGCGAGAGCACGTTGCTGTTCACTTGGTTGATGATGTTGGTTACCATCATCTTGCAGCTGAAGCCGAACATCCGCTTCACGGGCTCAAGGCTGACAGGGAGCGTGGGCACCCAGCGGACGTAGTAGAGGCGCATGATGTTGGTGATGAGCATGTAGCTGAACTGCTGCCAGGCAAGGCTCCAATATCCTTTTCCCGCAAAGGCCAGTGCTATGCCGACGATGCCGCTGATAGTCATTGCCACGGCGTTGATGATGGCTTTCTCGCGATTCATCATGTTGCGGAACAGCCATGCGGCATGAGCAGTGCCAACGCCTGCCAGGAAAAGGGAACCGAAGACGAGATAGGACAGACTTACGAGCTCCGGATGGCGGAAGTATGATGCTATGAGGGGAGCGCAGAGGCAGAGAACGGCGTAGAGGATGGCCGACATGAGGGAGCTGAACCAGAACACGGAGTTGAAGTCGTCGTGGGAGGCTTCCCGGAGATTGCACAATGCCGACGTGAACCCGCTCTCCTGCAATGACCCGGCGATGGCGGTGAAGATGGTGAGCATGCCCACCATGCCGTAGTCGGCGGGAAGAAGCAGGCGCGAGAGCACGATGCCAATGAGAGCACTCATCAGCTGTACGGTCATGTTGTTGAGAGCTCCCCACAGAAGACCTGAGGCGGTCTTTTCCTTGAGTGTCTGTCCTTTCATTCTGATGAAATGTGAGTTATCATGCAAAGTTAGTGGGATTCGTGCTAAGGACAAAGCATTCTTCGGCTTTTTCTTTTGTCCTTTGTGGGTTCTTGCTTTATTTGGCAGTTGTGGCGTGAGAGGATGCTCGCCGGAAGTCTTTCTTGTTTCGTCGTCTCAGATATAGTTCTGATAGCCGTCGGCGTGAGTCTATGTATGAATACCAATAAAGTGAACCGATTTTTTAGAGAGAAGCCCTATTTCTCGAAATGCTGATAGTCCTTGCAGCTTCGCCAGGCACCGCCCCACTTGAAGCCGTGGGCTCGGAAGAGGCGGTAGCAGAGGTCGCTGGTGTCGATTTTGTAATTGAATTTCTTGGTGCGGTCGGCATAGCGTTCGGCCCCAGCAGGGTGGACGATAAGCTTTCCTGACCGCGTTTTGCGCACATAAGGATTGTAGAAGGTGTTGACATCAACAGCCATGCCGCGGGCGTGGGCCGACAACTTCTTCGACCCTGTGGCGGTACGGTAGCAGAAGCAACTGGTATTGTTGTCGCGCATGGCCCGCTCGTCGTCCGCATCGTAGTCGTCGAGCAGTGCTATGCGCTGAATGGGGTAGTGAGCGTCGTAGAGCTTGCGGAAGATGCTCACCAAGTCGGCGGCTATAGCTTTGTTGCACACCATCTCGCCCATGCGCGTCTTGCCGTCGCTGTCTACGTGTAAGAGACGGAGGTAGCGCAGTGACTCCCTCTTGATGGTTGGGTTGGGCCGGAAGGTCTTACCCTTCATACGACGGAAAACAGGGTCTGGGATGGGCTCGCTGGAAAAGCAGCGTTCAATGCCGAGAGTACTTATTTCGCGGGCGCTGAGTACTGTTCCCGACTTCCATTCAGGAAGTCTTTTCCCCGGTTGGGAGGCAAAGGCCGTGCCGGCCCACATAAAGAGTAATAATAAGATGTATCGCGCGTACATTATATATAGGGTTCCTTTTGCTCTGTCGGTTCTGAAGCCGTTGTCCGGCAATTCTGTTTCAAAAGTACGCCTTTCCTGCCACATGGACAAGAAAATCGGACGATTATAAATGAAGGGGAATCCTCAGTGGGAATCCTCTCCAAGCAAAAGGAAGAGAGTAAGATAAGGATTTAAACGAAAATACGCCGCTACTCTCAACGAGCAACAGCGTAAAAAAGCCTATGTTTAACTAAAAATCCTTTCTAAAGTAAATGGAAACCTCGCGGCCTCCGTGTTACCATTTAAACAATCTGTAAAAATTACCTTAAACCTAATAACTAAAAACCTAAATCTATT
>OMVH01000068.1 GCA_900314365.1 uncultured Prevotella sp.
ACATAGACGAGGACGCTGGCAGTGTAGGGATAAGTGATTTGTCCATCAACAACGCGGCTGCCGTTCACCACGTCGTTGGCAGCAAGATAAGTGGAGGGCGTCGGCTCTCCATCGGCCTTGAGCGTGAGCAAGTTATCCTCAGCATATTCCGTGAACTTGGTAGACTTCTGTGTGATACCGTCCACCGAGGCATAGAGCTTGGCTTTACCGGCGGCTCCCGTAGTGAAGGCATGGCAGCGCACCTGATACCAGCCTTCGCGGAAGATGCCGTCAAGCTTCTGGTGCACCTTGCCATTAGCGCCGTGGATGTTGCCGGTCCATTTGCCGCCTCCGGTCTGCTGGTCATTGTTATTTGCTTTGCCGTTGCCCACGTAATAGATATAGCCGTAGGCTTTTGCATCGGCAGGTGAATGCAAATAGGTGTTCCAGTCGCTCGTGTTGATGCTCTTCGTCGTGACCCCATTGTAGAGGTTGTGGTCTGTACCATCGAAGACGCACTTCCAATAAGTCACGTCAAGGTTGTTGCGGGAGAAGTCGTTGTCGCGTACCAAGAATGTACCGGGCACAGGTTGGGCCTCAGTGGCATTGGCCGTCTCGAACTTCTCCTTATACTCCTGACGCGTGACAAGAATCCATTCATCCGACTTATCACCCGGCAAATCATTAATGAGGAAACCATTGATATAGTCGGTACGTCCTGCCGGATCGGAAGAATTCGCATTCCGACTGGCCACCATATAGTAGTCGGCTACTACCATCTGGGTTGCCGTCGCATTTGAATTGTGGATATACATCTGGTAGACCTTGCTTCCATCGGTTGTGTTTACTTGAGTGAACTTCACTGTCGAGTAGGTAACATTCGCTTGATCAAGGAAATAATTCAACCTGTCGTGCGTAGAAACATCAGCCGTACCGTTGGTCATGGTAAGGTACGACGACTCGTCGGCGCCTTTATCATGCAGGCGCATGGTGGACTTGAACTTGAAGCCCTCCCTGTCAGAGCCCGAAAGCGTGAACTCCTGTGCCACTTCAGAGAGCACAGACTCTGTACCCCAGCGTCCGCCACGACCGAGCCACAACTTTTTCCCTACATTATAGATAAAAACGGTGTTCCCGTCAGAGCCCGTTGTTGCCGCGGCCACGGTAGCCGGTTCACTTCCCGTCCACTTCGTAGAGAGAATTGAATTTGATTGTGCCCTCGCCGTGCTCACATCGATCCATCCAAAAGATTGCAGAGCAAGAATCGCGAAGACGAGGCAAAATGTCTTTTTTGTCATAATATGTGATTTAAACTGTATTCTGACAACAAAAGTACGAAAACGGGGGGATACCAAGCGGGGGGGGCGTTATTTTTTGTTAAACACGCTCTGATTTTTTTACTTAATCGGTTTATTATTCATGTCAAAACACCGACACAACCATGAAAAAAAAGAACGCTCTACTTCTATTGGATGAAGAGAGACAGTCACTCCAAAATATGAATTACAAATAAAAGAGCCAGCAAGACCAATCAATCACTTTTCGAGGAAAGTTCTTCAAGCTTCTGCCGAGCCTTGACAAGGTTACGTCGCTTCACCTTGAACGTGTCGAAGCCCTGACCATAGACACCGATGACAGCACTTTGCGCGACAAAAGCATTAGGATCGATCTCGTCGATAAGATCGAAAATGAGACTCGATTCACTCTTCTTGGCTATCACGAAGAGCACTCTAATGTCCTTTCCCGAATAGAACCCATTGCCGTTGAGTGTGGAACAGCCACGGTTGGCTATCTCGTTGATGGCACGGCCCAACTCCTCATACTTGTCGGAGACAATGAAGAACTGAACCGACTGCCGCAAGGTTCCCACGACGTTGTCGACACAGAAAGAGACCACGAAGAGCAGCACATATCCATAGAGCACCTTCTCCCAATCATGGAGAACAATGATGCTCGAGGTGATGATGGCCATATCGCAAAACAGAATAACATGTCCGAGCGAGACGTCGCGGTACTTGTGCACCATAGCCGCAATCACGTCAGACCCTCCCGTGCTGCCCCCTGCCGAGAGCCCAAGTCCGACACTGGTACCCATGAAAACACCGCCCACGATAGTAGCCATGAATTTCTGGTCGGCGAGCATACCTTGTCCGTGGGTGAGTTGAGTCATTACTGAGGCGGCCACAGTGAAAACGAGTACGGCATAGATAGTCTTGACACAGAAATGCCAGCCCAACAGCCGGAGGGCCACAATGAGCAGAACGGCATTCAGCGCGAAATAGACATTCTGAGCCGGGATGCCCGTACCCCAGTAGACGATAGAAGCAATGCCCGTGATGCCGCCCATTGTGATTTGGTTGGGCAAGAGGAAGAGCTCCCATCCCACTGTACCTAAAAGCATTGCCACCGTAATGACAATATAGTCGCGGATAGTCTTGCCGTACGACTTGCCCTGTCTTCTGTTATCCATAATAATTCTTCGTTTGTCGGCTGTAAAAATAGGAAAAACTCCTTAACACGGTTAGGCTTGCACGGAAACAGAGTCAGGACCGAAATGAGTCAATCTCCGCTCCACTCTCCTTCGGCAGCCCACGCTTATCATATCTCAGGTATGGTTTCAGGAATAGGGAGTTTGGCTGTTTCCTTGACTCCTATCTGCTTGAGCTCGTTGGCCTTCTGCACGATGCTCTGTCTTCCGGTGTACACCTTCTTCGAAGCATCCTCATAGTGTGCCTGCAAGGAGGTGATGTCGGCTCCCACCTTTTCAAACTTTTTCAGGAAATCGCCCACTCGCTTGAGCAACTCCTCCGCAAGGTCGAACACTCGCTTCTGATTCTCGGTCTGCGTGTACTGCCTCCATGCTATCTGAATCATCTTCACGATGGCTATGAGGCTCTGCTGACTCGTGATGAGCACCTGCCGGTCGAAAGCGTCACCCCAGACCTTAGGTTCCGTGGCCAGCGCCAGCTGAAGCGCCCCTTCGAAAGGCACGTACATGATGACGAAGTCGATGGCATGGCGCGGCTTCTTGATATAGTGGCTGTAGTCCTTCCTTGACAGGTCGGCCACCTGCTTGCGCAGACTCTGTACGAGCGCCTTGGCATAAGCCTCGCGCTGGTGAGCGTCGTCGGTATTCATGTACTGATAGTAGGCATCGATGCTCACCTTGGAGTCGATGATAACATCCTCGTTGTTGGGATAGTGCAGCACTACATCGGGCACCATACGTCTTCCGGTCTCGTCGTTGAGCACAGCATTTCCCGCCGCGTCGGTGATGGTCTGCTGCACGTCGTAGTCTTGTCCGCGCACGAGTCCCTGTGAGTCGAGCAGTTCCGAGAGCCTGCGCTCTCCCCAGTTGCCCTGAGCCTTGTTGCCGCCACGGATGACGTTGGTCAGCCTTGTTGCCGTGTCGCCGATGCGGTCGGTCTGCTGCGCCATGACCTTGAGCTGCTCCGAAAGCGAGGCTGTGCTGCGGGCTGTCTCGCTGTTGGTCTGTCTGATAGCCTCGTTGAGTTTATCGATATTGTCCTTGAGCGGTTTCGTGATGGCATCCATCGACTCAGAGTTCTGCGTCTTCAGCCTGTCGGAAGTCTGCTCCAGCACCTTGTTGGCCAGATTGGAAAACTGCTCCTGAACGGTGCGCAACTGCTGCTGGAACTGCTCTTGCCGTAGCTTTACAGTCTCCTCGTTCTGCTGTTGTTCAGCCTTCAGCTTAGCTTCGAGCGAGGCCTTGTCGGCTTTGGCAAGCGCGAGCTCATTAGCAAGGCTCGCACTCTCCATGTGCTCCTTTTCGGCACGCTGCAAGGCCTCCTCCTTGAGTTGACGCTCCTGACCAGACTGCTGCTGGGCTACAAGAAGCTGAGCTTCTACATTCTTTTTTGAGGATAATAGTACAAGAGCAGTAACTGCTGCCCCTATGACAACGCCAAGAACGATGAAAATGATTTCTGCCATGTGTGTGAAAAGTTTGTTGTCCCCAAAGCTCTTGTAGGGCAAAAGGAACAGAACTAAGTGCGTGCAAATTTAGCTATTTTATTTTGAAAGCCGTATCAAAATGGCTATGCAATTTGCATTTTCAACTTCCGCGTATTGGATTTCCTTCAGAAGAAGCAATGTTGCGTAGAGAGACGACATCTCTCACTTAAACGACTATTGAGCTACCAATTTTCGATTGCTCATAGGATGAGGACGGCCACAAGGACGGCACCTTGCATGAATAAGGCCCCCGGATATCCCTAAATTCCACATTGCTCACGGTAACGAAATGGAGAGAGTGTGCAATGGAAAACTTTGATTTTTGATACGGGAAAAGGCGCGTTAAATAATGCTAACACTAACCGAATCCTTTACAAATAAAAATCTCGAAATAGAGAAAATCAGAGCGCTTT
>OMVH01000074.1 GCA_900314365.1 uncultured Prevotella sp.
TTGAGAGCTCTTTCGATGTTCTCACCATCTTTAACTGGTACGATAATCATGCTTTAATCTTAAATGTTTATTAGTTTGACTTAATGTTCGTCGCGGCATAATCCGCAACTTGTGGCTGCAAAATTACTGCTATTTGTTGAAAACCACAACTTTTAGCTGTGGTTTTTTAGTCTCCATGCAAGTTTTTTTTATTCTTCTTGCTTGTGCGAACCTTTTGAGGGACAATTATTAAGGGATAGAACATGTGGCTCTTCCATTTAAGGCCAGACTGCCATGTTGCGATGATTGGTTTGCCGGTCCTCGCTTTCATTTTTCCCTTGTTCTGAATAGAGAGTTCATTCGTGTTGGTACACACTACGGTGTCGACTTTAGTGGTTCTGAAGAGCCCACTCATTGGCTTTCCGACTATGTATTCACAGTTTCTTTGCCAGTACCGTTGGGGAATACTGCAGTACCGGATATGAGATTACTGCAGTTTTTCTTTGATGTTATCTCAGTACCACCGTGAAATTACTTCCGTGTTTTTGTTTGTTCTTTGTCGCAGGATAAATTGTAGTGAGTGCTGTCTTCTGTCCGTAGCTCGCTATTGTTAAGTGTTCCCAGTGGACGAAGTTACTTGCATGATGTGTTTTTTCCTAAGGGTTGCTTCATTCCAATCATGTGCTTGCCAACCCTAGAACAAATCCTCTGATGCTTGTTGTGGCGGCTGTTTTTTATGGTACCTTATATTATTGTTGTACAAAAGGCTGTCGCTTCTCGTCGCCATAAACAAAAAATAGTACGAAGATAGTTTGTTTCCCACAGTTCCTCTTCCCTTACTCCTTCGAGTTTTGATTTGGCTATATTCTGTTATAAGATGGAGTAGCACGAAAAAAGGGAAAGACATTGGCTTCCGCCATTGCCTTTCCCTTTTATGCTGTTTGTAACGAAGCCTTTGCTGTGACTTCTTGTTTTTTTTAGAGGTTGGGGTTCACCTCGTGCCACTTGTCAAGCTCGGGCAGACGGCCCATCTTGATGACCTGGTCGCGCAGGTTCTGCAGATGCTCATATGAAGCATCGAGAGCGGCAATCTCCTCCTTTGTGCCGAGCACGGGCTTCTGATAGATACCGTCGCTGGTGATACGTGTAGGCAGAGCCATCATCACGTGGTTGTAGCGGCTTGTGTCAGCATAGGCACCTGCGGGGTAGTTGAACTCTTCGCCGCCCATAGCACCCTCGATCATCTTCACTGCGAGGTAAGCAGGGCTCTGGAAGGAGCTGCGACGACGATACTGGATGATGGTAGCGCCACCCTTGGTGACATCTTCCTGGAGTTTCTTCCACTCATCGGGAGTGAGACCCTTGCCGTTGACAGTAGCTTTGCCGGCGATGACATCGAGCAACTTCACGCCACAGATTGTGGTAGGAGAAGCGAACACAGCCATCTTCTCGCCGTGGCCACCATAGGTGTAGGCATTCTTAACCTCAGTCTGGCTTACACCGAAGTGCTTAGCCAAGGCTTCCTTCAGACGGGTGGAGTCAAGGGCTGCAAGCGTAGCCACCTGGTTGGGCTTCAGGCCGCTGTGCACGAGAGCCACCAAACCAGTGATGTCTGCGGGGTTGAAGATGACCACGAGGAACTTGCAGTCGGGGCAGTACTTCTTAATGTTCTCGCCCAATTCCTGAGCTGCACCGGAGTTACCCTCGAGCAGATCCTCACGGGTCATGCCTTCCTTACGGGGAGCACCACCAGAAGAGATGATGTACTTTGCACCCGTGAATGCTTCCTTCGGGTCGGTTGTCACCTGAATGTTGGCATCGTCGAAGCCCGACTGGCGCATTTCCATTGCTACACCCTCAGCAGAAAATACGTCGTAGAGGCAGATGTTAGGAGTGAGACCCAGCATCAGTGCGGTCTGAGTCATGTTTGAACCAATCATGCCGGCAGCACCGACAATAACCAATTTGTCATTCGTTAAATAGTTCATAGTTACTTTTTTATTTGAAGTTACAATGTTTCTAATCCTTCGCTGGCAATGGTGCAAATAGCTTGCCAAATTTTTCCTGTTCAGGAATAAGCATGAGCTCTTGTCCCGCTACCTTTGCAAAAGTACGAAAAAAGGGAATGAACATCGCATTTATTTTACTTAGATTTTGTTATTAATCTTAAAAACTACTATCTTTGCAATGTTGGTTTAGCAAATATATGGGACATAATTTGATAAATACTGACAGACTGTCGCTATTGCGCAGTGAGTTGGATATAGAGCATCTTGACGCTTTTGTCTTGGCGGCTGCCGACCCGCATGGGAGCCGTATTGTGGCACCCCACTGGAACGATGTTGCCTGGCTGACTACTGGCCGGTTGGCTGCTGGCCTTGTTGCGGTGACAAACTCTAAGGTGGCTGTGTGGACGGCTGATGAAGAAAAGCCTTTGAAACTGTGTGACGACAGCATTGAGATTATTCTTGGCAATATGCTTCCGGAGGAGTGGCTGGGCCATGCGCTCAATGATATTGACGGTGCCATTGTAGGAGTGGACGGACGTGTCACCCCGATGAGAACAGCGAAACGAATGGAAAGTGGACTACGCTGTCGTGGAGGTATTAATCTTAGAATGAACTTCAACCCAGTAGACCGCCTTTGGCATGACCGGCCGGCTCTTCCCGCAGCACCTCTCTATCCTAACATCAGTGGAACAACGATAGCAAGCAGAATATCCTGTGCCAGGAACGCATTGCGTGACTGTCATTGTGACGGCATGCTTGTCACTTCGCTTACCGACATTGCCCAACTCATAGGTCTTGATGAGCCGGTTGCAGGCTGTTACCCTTCTTTCGATGCCTTCATGGTGATAACTCCTGATGAAGTGACTTTATATATTAATAAGGTGCAGGTTTCGGCTCTTCTTGCTTCTTCGCTGCGAAGTGGGGGAGTGGAGGTATGCCCTTATGAAGAGCTAGTTGAAGGATTGGCTGACTATTTTGCTTACAATATTCTTGTAGACCCCTCAACCTGTCCTGTGCTGCTCCCGCCCCACATTCCCCGGCGGACGCATATCGAGTGGCTGCCCTCGCCACTCTGTACTCAATAAAAAGCAAACACAATATGAGCAAAGACGATAAGCAACGGCAGTTTGCCATTAATCAGAGTACTCAGAGTAATCAGAGTAGTCGGAGTAATCAGAGTAGTCGGAGTAATCAGAGTAGTCGGAGTAATCAGAATACTCTGAGTAATCAGAATAGTCTGAGTAATCAGAATACTCAGAATTCTCAGACTAGTCAGGATTCTCAGTCTCTGGCCTTTCTGCCGCAGCATGGTCATTACCGCCATCTGCGTGTCTATCAGATCACAGAGATGATTTATGACATCACCTATTACTTCACCCAGCAATATCTGAGTAAGGGTGACAGGACAGTTGATCAGATGGTGCAGGCAGCCCGCAGTGGCAAGCAGAACATCGCCGAGGGCAATCAGGCTGCTGCTACCTCGAGCGAGACGGAAATCAAGCTTACTAATGTGGCGAAGGCCAGTTTGGAAGAACTGTTGGATGACTATGAGGATTATCTCCGAGTCCGTGATCTCACCCAATGGTCGCAGCTACATCCAAGGTATGATAAGATGAGACAGTATGCTCGCAGCGAACAAATAAAAAAGGAATATGCAGCTATCGTAAGGAGGATGAACGATGAGGAGATTGCAAACCTCTGCATCACGCTTATCCACCAAGCCATGTATATGCTTCATAAGTTGCTGCTTACCATGCAGCAGCGTTTCGTCACCGAGGGAGGAATCAAGGAGCAGATGTACCGAGCCCGTATCAATTACCGCAATAGCCATCAGGGAAATCAGAATTATCAGAGTAATCAGAGTAATCGGAATAATCGGAATACTCAGAATACTCAGAGTACTCAGAATACTCAGAATACTCAGAGTCCTCAGAATAATCAGCCTTCTAAGCTATAAAGAAGAGGTCCTTGAGAGTGATAAAATAAAAAAAGGTTGCTTAGCCCTCGCGCTTAGCAACCTTTTCTATAAGTAAACCTAATATTCATCTTCGTTCCACAGGAAATCGTCCTTTGACGGATAGTCAGGCCACAAGTCTTCTATGCTGTCGTAGACCTCACCTTCGTCCTCTATCTCCTGCAGGTTCTCCAACACTTCGGCCGGTGCACCCGAACGGACTGCATAGTCTATAAGCTCGTCCTTCGTTGCGGGCCAAGGCGCATCTTCAAGTTTTGAAGCCAATTCCAGTGTCCAATACATAGTCTAAAACTTTTACAATCTTAATTGGGTGCAAAAGTAATATATATTTTCTTATCTGCAAGACTTTGACCAAGTTTTTTCAGGGGCACCTTCAATAAAGTTTAAATGGCGTGCCAGTACGAAGAAGTAGTCCGACAGTCGGTTGAGATATTCCATTATGTTGGGGCTCACAATGCCCGATCGTTCAGCCAATTCCACGACGCGACGCTCCGCTCTCCTGCAGACCGTCCGGCAGACGTGAGCCTGAGCTGCGGCAGCGGTACCTCCGGGGAGGACGAAGTTGCGGAGTGGGGGGAGGTCTGTCGAGAGTTTGTCAATCTCGTGCTCTATGCCCACAATGTCGAGTGGGGGAGTATTGGTCTTCTCGTCGGCGAGGCTGCATCCTACTTCGAAGAGCGATTGCTGAACATTGTCAAGGAAACTGTCGTTGGTCATGGCTTGCAGCAAACCTATGGCTGCATTTAGTTCGTCCACCGTCCCATAGGCCTCTATCCGCGCGTCATTTTTCATGACACGCTGTCCGCCGATGATGGAGGTGGTGCCGTCGTCGCCACGCCGTGTATATACTCTTGCAGATGATTTAGAAGTAGATGACATAGTTCTGTTTGGTCTTTTTATTATCGAAGAAAACCAGTCCGCAGTGGTAGAGATCGAAGCATACTCCCGTGCGCGTGTCTGCTGCAAGCACCTCCCACCGTCCGCGTTGCACGTGAGATGCGTGGATGTCGGTCACGATGAGCAGCGACTTCTGCGGTGACTCTTCGAGCAGACGGCTTGTAAGGTCAACGTTGTTTATATCGCAGATGTAGATGTTGGGACCGTCGCCGAAGGTGAGTTGGCTGTTGTCAAGGGTGTGTATATAATGGGTTTTGGCGCAACCGGCAATGAACGACTCTTCGAATGCTGAGCGTGTATGGAAGGTGTCGAAGACGTTGGCGGGCTGGAGATAATTGGCTATGCGGAAGTAGAGGAGACAGAGCTTGCGGTCGATATGCGAGAGGCGGGGGTGCATGGCATCGAGCTCCTTGTAAAAGTAGTAAGGATAACGCTCGTTGATGACATACCGGTTGAAGGAGTAAGCCCATGGTGACTGAATTCCGAAGCCTCTGCTCCGGAAATAGCGCCTAAAGGCTGTAATGCTTATTCTCACCTTAGCCCACATAGATTTGTGTTGCAAAGTTAATGCAAACGAAGGGAGTGGCAAAGAAAATGAGTCGCTTTTTCTTTGCAGTGTGCAAGTTGTAGGCTTCATGTTGCACTGTGAAATCCATGAAATGAGATAACGCGGTTCCGGCAAGGATAGTATGCTGATAGTAAAAGGAGGCAGGCATCTGCTGTGTGTGCTTACCTCCTCTATTAACCGTTGTGGAGGTGAACTTCATGTGATATATTTATGTGTGTTGGTTAATTTGCGCAAGTTGTCCATGGCGACGCTTCGCCTCGCACTGCCATGCTCCTTCACAGCTTGTGCTACGTGTGTGGCGAAACTTATCTTTTGTTAATTCTCGTCTTGTCGGGCTCAGCAAGAGAATGAAAAATTGGTAACTTTGCACTCGAAAATTTGAGAAATAAAATGAATAACAAAAGAGAACGATGGCAAACCTTTGTCACAAATCATTGCGGCAAGGTTTGCCATCGTTCGTTTCCATTTACTCTTGTTGCTGACAAGTCCGATGAAATCGGGAGATTAGCTTAAAGAGGGTCCACATCGTAGTACACTTGCAGTGAGGCGTAGCGCTTATCCTGCAAGAGCTGTCGCTCGGCCTCACGCAGACAGCTTCTCACGCGGCCGAGGTCGATGGTGTTTTCAAGTTTCAGCACAATCTTCCTAATGCTCATGCTTCTCACTCGTGCCACAGCGGGCTTGTCTGGACCGAGCACGCGGTCGCCGAGGAAGTGTCTGATTCGGCTTCCGAGTTCTATGCCTGCCGAGTCGGCCACTTCGTCGTGTCGATGCTTCAGATAGATATAGATGAGTCTGTAGAAAGGCGGGTAGTGAAAGGCGCGCCGCTCTTCCATCAGCTCTTTGAAGAATCCGTCGTAGTCATGGGCCACCACTTCGCGGATGACAGGCAGGTCGGGACTCTTGGTTTGCAGCATGACGAGCCCACGTCCGCCTTTGCGTCCGGCCCGTCCGCTCACCTGAGCCATCATGGTGAATGCGTGTTCATAGGCTCTGAAGTCGGGATAGTTGAGCATGGAGTCAGCATTCAGAATGCCCACCACGCTGACGCCGCCGAAGTCGAGACCCTTGCTGACCATCTGTGTGCCTATGAGTACGTTGGTGCGTCCGGCTGAGAAATCGTCAATGATACGGCTGTAGGCATTGCGCGACCGTGTGGTGTCGAGGTCCATCCTTGCGATTCGGGCTTCGGGGAGAATCTCCCGCAGCCGGTCCTCGATATTTTCAGTTCCGAATCCCCGCGTGATGAGTTCTGTGCTTCCGCAACATGGGCAAACCTGCGGAACAGGGAAAGTGTAGCCGCAATAGTGGCATGTGAGCTGATTCAGACTCTTATGTAGGGTCAGCGACACATCGCAGTTCGTGCATTTGGGTACCCATCCGCAGACTTTACATTCCACCATGGGAGCAAAGCCGCGTCGGTTCTGGAACAAGATGGCCTGGCGACCGCCGGCGATGGCCTCCCGGACAGCTGCGAGGAGGTCGGGCGAGAAGGGGCCGTTCATCATCTTGCGTCTCTGCAGGTCTTTTATGTCCACGACGCGCACTTCGGGCAGCTCTATGCCTTCGAAACGTGTGGAAAGTCTCACGAGTCCGTACTTGCCATTGAGTGCGTTGTAGTAGCTTTCAGCCGAGGGGGTAGCCGTTCCAAGCACCACTTTGCAGCCTTCGTACATGCGGGCAAGCATGATGGCGGCGCTACGGGCGTGATAGCGTGGTGAGGGATCCTGCTGTTTGAAACTTGTCTCGTGCTCCTCATCGATGATGACGAGTCCCAGTCGGCTGAAAGGCAGGAACACGGCACTGCGTGCTCCGAGAATGATGTCGTAGGGATGGTCGGAGAGTTGTTTCTGCCATATCTCCACACGCTCGGCATCGCTGTAGCGGCTGTGGTAGATGCCGAGGCGGTTGCCAAAGACGCGTTTCAGCCGGGTTGTAATCTGTACGGTGAGTGCTATCTCGGGCAGGAGATAAAGCACTTGCCGGCCTTGTTGCAGGGCTTGCTCTATGAGGTGGATGTAGATTTCAGTCTTGCCGCTTGATGTGACACCATGCAGGAGCGTCACATTTTTCTGTTCCATCTCCTGCTTTAGCTCCTCGTAGGCTTTATCCTGGGGTGCACTCAGCTCATGCGGCTTCACGGTGGACAGGTCGCTGCCGTTGCCGATGCGCCCCACTTCCTTCTCGTAGGTGGTGAGGAAGCCGCGGTCGGTGAGTGCTTTAATGACGGTTAGTGTGCAGTGACTTTCATTGAGCAGTTCGTCGCGTGTAACCTCGGTGACACTTTCCGTCGTAGTGCTGCCTTCAAGCGAATCCCAGTGAGAGAGTGAGAGGAAGGTGGTGAAAGCCATTAGCTGCTTCTGTGCTCTGTGGAGCATGCTGAGTGCCAGATGCAGAGCCTTGTCGGAACGGAACTGTGGGGCCAAGGTCACAAAGAGTTCACAGCGGGGCTTGTAGCCGTCTTCCATTTTCAGTCCGGCTGGTAATGCTGCCTTGTAGACATCGCCGAGGGGCGACATGTAATAGTTGCTTATCCATTGCCAGAGACGCAGTTGCTCAGACCGCAACACCGGTTGGCTGTCGAGGATGTCAATGATGCTCTTAGCCTCGAAGTCGGGTTCACCTTCATGCCATTTCACGAAAATGGCCGTGTAAGTCTTTGTACGTCCAAAGGGCACCGTGATACGCATGCCAGCCTTCAGTCTGTCGGCCAACGGGTCGGTGACGGCATAGGTGAAGAGGTTGTCCAAAGGGAGTGGAAGTATGACGTCGGCGTAATGCAAGGTGATGGAAAGAGTAAGGTGGTCTTGGAATAATGATGTGTTGACGAGGTTGCCACACTAAGTGTCGCTAACAGGAACAGCGCACTTCCGCCCTGACCCTTTACAAAGAGGGCTGGGGCGGAAGGGCAGGTTATTGGTGGAGAAACGTCCGGAGTGTTGCTTCAGAAATAATAGGCCATACCAATCTGAACGGCGTTGCTCTTGGCATGGAAGACGCTCTTTGATATGCTTGATGCCGAGGCGTTACCCGTGTTTCCACAACCGATGTTGTAGTTGAGGTTCACCTGGAAGTGGCTTGCCAACATAATGCCTGCACCCACGTTGATGCTCAGATAAGTGTTTTTCCACTTCCAGTCGATGTTGTCGATATCGTCAGATAGGTCAAAGGCGAACTGCGGACCTGCAAAGAGGAAAACGCTTGCGGCATCGCCAATTCCGAATCCGTAGCGTAGGTTGACGGGGATAGCAAGCTGTTTCTGTTTGAGGGTTTCCTCCCTCTGAGTTATCTGCTCGTATCCTTCTTCCACGTTGACTTTGGCTGACACTTGATTGTAGAGGAGGGAGCCGTCGAGGCTCAAGCCTGTGAGAGGCAGTCCTATTTTTACAGTGGGACCGATATAGAAGCCAGTGCGGTTCTCGCTGTTTACATCATCTCCGCTGAATGAGAAGCTGGCCAGGTTGAGACCTCCCTTTACGCCGAACTTCACTTGTGCCGATGCTGGCACCACGAAAAGCATTGCTGCCCCGATGAGGCATGCTGAAAGTAACTTTCTCATAAATCTGTTCTCTATGGGTTATTGCTTTGTTAATGTCTCTCCCTGCGCACGGTCACTCTTGCTGCTGAGCCCGAAGCCACACCGCTCGAAGACGTGCGACTGCGGCGATTCAGCGACGATGAGGACCCTGAACGGCGGTTCTTGGCTTTCTTCACCTTCAGAGCTTTCTTGTCCAGCTTCGCAATGCTGTCGAGAGAGTCCTTGGCGGCACGGTCGCCCCACATGTTGTTCTCGAAGTCGGATATTTCCTTCTCAATGCGCTTCTGTTCTTTGGTCATTGCCGAGTCGGTAGTGCAGTATTGGGCGAGTGTCCGGCCAAGCATGTTTGTAGTTTTGTAAATCTTTCCTTCGTACATGTGCTTGGTGAAGTAGTCGTCCATGCTCATTGTGGCAGCGTTGTTGAGGTTGCTGGTCATGATAGTCTGCTTGGCCAGGAAGGGCGCGAGGTCTTTGTACTGCACCCAGAAGAGCGGGTAGGAAGTGGCTCCGTCGCCAAAGTCGTCCTCGCGTTTCATAATAGGACACAAGGCGAGAATCTGCGTTCGGAAGGTGGATGTCGACTGGTCGTAGTAAGCTGATTCCTTTATATAATAAGAGGTGACCTCCTTGGAAGGAATGTCGCTGTCGTCGATACGCGTGCCCCTGTCGGTCTTCTCGTAGTAGATGTGATAGTTGTCGAGGAAAGCCTTTGGGTTCAGGCGCGATGTGTCGTTGAAAAGCTCGTTACCGTCCAGTCTGTATTCGTAAACGGGAATCTGGCGGAGCATGAAAAGCTTGAAGATGTAAGTAAACAGGTTCATTTGGTTGCCTATGGGCTCCACGGGATAGTAGAGTCCGGCATTGGCATCCTTAGTGAGGTCAATCTGCCGATAGATGTCGCGGCGCCACACCACGTCTTCAGGCATGGTAGCCATTGTGGGGTAGGAGATTTGTGCCCTCACGGAGAGTGCGCTGGAATTGCGCGTGGCGGCCTGCTGCTGTTCGGCCCGGCGGCGTGCCGGCTGCGCAGAGACGGTCAGCGATACAGCCGTCAGGAGGATGAGTGATAAGAATATGCGGTTCATCTTGCTTACTGTTTGCTATTTCACTATAACTTCCATTGAGCCGGGAAGGGTTCTGGAGAGTCCGTCGGGGCCTACGGCCTTGACGCGGTTGATGTAGAAGCGGCGGTTGCGGGAGAGCTTGCGGAACTGGTCGCGCTGCCGCTCGGAGAAGTCGGCACCGTTGGAGGCCATTGGCACGGCGTTGCCCATGTTGTCGAAGAATACGGTCTCGAAGCTCTCTACACGGAACTGAATGTCGAGGAGCCCGTCATCAATGGCAGCCTTGATTCCCGGCGCGCCCATGAGTGAGGCCTTTGAGAGACCACCGTTGCGGAACCTTGTGGTACCTATCTGGATGTAGGCTGTGGGGTCGGGGAGCTTACGGACGTGGAAGGTGAACTGTCCCATCTGGCGGGTACGTCCGCCGTCGTGTGAGGCCACGGTGATGGTGACATCCTTGCCTATTGCCGTGGGTCTTGCTATGTAGCGTCCTAAGCCTATTGAGCGGAAGCCGCCACCCGACATGGATGCACTCACAGCGCTCAATGGCACTCCGGGCACGCTCACGCTGATGGGGTTCTCGTAGCCCGCGTAGAGCACATTCATGAGATCGGCGCTCACCGTAGCGCTTGGAGCCACGACGGTGTACTTTTGGGTGAATTCGCGGCGTATCAGTTCGCCCCGTCCGTCGCGCATCGTTATGTAGCCGCCGAAAGAGTGCTCGCCTACGCCACCCGCAGTGAAACTGTAGTTGCCGCCGGAGATAAGCCGTCCGCCAACGTATATCTGCGGCCGCTGTGTTGTGTCGACAGCCGCCATTACAATCTGTGCGCTGAACTTGTCGCCGCTGATGACAGTGCGCGACTCCGGGATGACGAAGGCTTCGAGTTTGTTGACATGGATGTCCTTGAGGCCTATGTTGGAAGAGAGCGAATGAAGCACTTCACCCTCGGCATAGCGTACATCGTTCTGAAGTTTCGAGAGCAGTGTCACAGCTGCTGCCACCGGCATGTTCTCGAACATGTATTCCTGCCAGTTCTTGCCTAAGGTCCCGGGCTTATTAGGAACATTTGTCGACAGGTTGCTGGTGATGATGCTGCGTTGACGTGGGTCGGAGACGTAGGTCAGAATGCGGTTCCTGTACGAGTTGATGGCCTTGTAGAGCTTGGCTCCTTTGCCTGTGAGAGGAGCGAGCATCACAGAGCCTGCGGCATCGAGGTTGTCGGTGTTCTTGATGTTCCGCACATTGCCGTCGGGGCCGTCGGCTTCCCTCACGATTGCTTCCTTCAGGGCTTGCGCGAAGTCATAGAGCGAGTCGCTCATGTCGCGCACCTGAGAAGCCTTCTCGTACCACTCTCGCACCTTCTGCGGATTGGCTTTCATCTGTGCAGCGAAGTCATTGTATAGTGCCTCGTTCTCCTTTGAAGCATTGGCCGTAGTGCGGTTGAGGCTCTCCTCGACGATGGAGAAGCCGTTGAGCACCTCTGTTGATATGTTCAGGGCCAGCATTGCCATGAGGACGATATACATCAGGTTTATCATCTTCTGGCGTGGGGTAACGGGTCTTTTCTTTATTGCCATTTGCCTATTTTTCTTTTACCTACCCTTGTACTGTGCCTTGAGGCGGCACAGGCTGTGCGGCGCCGTGCATGTTGACTGTCATGGCCTGAATCATGCGGGCGTATATCTGGTTGAGCTGGTCAATCTGTTGTGCCATGAGCACACTGTTGGCGTTTATCTTGTCGAT
>OMVH01000084.1 GCA_900314365.1 uncultured Prevotella sp.
AGGTTGTTTCTTGGTACGACAATGAGAACTCTTACACTTCTCAGATGGTTCGCACCATCAAGTACTTCGCTGAGCTGAAGTAATACCGGCTGAAAAGTTAGTTATATTTTATAGGGGCCGTGCGATTCATTACCGCACGGCCCTTTTAAGTTTGAATGAGGGAGAATCTGGCGGAGAGCTTGCTGATGAAGGCTTTCGCTCCAGAAAGAATGATTAACATCCGCAAACAGTAAACCTACACTGCAATCTGCTTTGCTTGTCAAGAGTGAGTTGATTGAAATCAACTATTTAACACGTTTTTATTTTGCTATCTCCCTTTTTTCTCTTATCTTTGCGACAAATGAGCAAGTCACGACAGTTAATAACGATTCTTGGGCCTACAGCTTGCGGCAAGACTGCCGTTGCAACGCAACTGGCCTGTCAGCTCGGCGGAGAAATTATTTCTGCCGACAGCCGACAAGTGTACAGGCACATGGATATAGGAACAGGAAAGGATCTTGACGACTATGTGGTCAATGGCATTCAAATTCCCTACCATCTTATAGACATTTGTGAGCCTGGCACAAAGTACAATCTCTTCCAGTATCAAACCGATTTCCTGAAAGCCTACAACGACATTACCAAACGCGGGCGGCAGCCAATCCTCTGCGGCGGCAGCGGCCTCTACATCGAGAGTGTCATCAGAGGTTACCAGCTATCACCTGTGCCCCAGAGTCAGGAAATACGCGACAGTCTGAAGGATAAGCCGTTGGCCGAGTTGGCTGAGATCTTAGAGACGCTCAAGAGGCAGACGGGGTCGAACATGCACAACACTACTGACATTGACACTCCACAGCGGGCCATCCGGGCCATCGAGATTGAACTCTACAATCAGAATCATCCTACCGAAAGGCGTACTATGCCCGACATACCCTCCGTTCTCATAGGATTGTATATCGGCCGGGACGAACGCCGCAGGAACATTTCGGCACGTCTCTGCCGTCGGCTCGACAACGGCATGATTGACGAAGTGAAAGGACTCATTGACAGCGGAGTAAAACCCGAAGACCTTATTTATTATGGGTTGGAATACAAGTATGTCACCGAATATGTAATCGGAAGAATAAGCTTCCAGGAAATGTTCGACCAACTACAGATAGCCATTCATCAGTTCGCCAAACGGCAGATGACATGGTTCCGAGGTATGGAGCGGCGTGGTTGCGAGATTCATTGGATTGACACCTCACTGCCCATGCAGACAAAGGTGGACATGATTATCAATCTTGCAAGAAAAGCTAACAGGAAAACAAGCGAAATCAATCATGGCAGTGAATGAATTCAAATGGGGCATTGTCTACTGTCCCAACCGCAGTTCCTTCTTTCCCAACAGAACATGGGAGAAGGTGGAGCGTAGCCTCAAGGCCAACAACATAGACTACGACTTTGTGCAGAGCGAGAGAAAAGGCAGCGTGACGCGGCTTGTAAAGATGTTCATCAATAATGGCTATCGCACCATCATCATCGTGGGTGGCGACTCGGCACTCAACGACGCTGCCAACGCATTCATGCAGGTGGACGCAAAAGTGAGGGACCGTATTGCTCTCGGTACCATACCCAATGGCACGATGAACGACTTCGCAACATACTGGGAATTCAGGGAAGACGAAATCAACCGTACTGTAAGATGGCTCAAACGTAGGCGCATACGCAAAATCGACCTTGGATACATACGCTACCATAATGCCGAGGGCGAACGTTGCCGGCGCTACTTCCTCAACTGCATTAACATTGGGCTGGTAGCATCCATCACACATATAAGGCGGAGCACTCACCATCTCTTTGGCTCCCGCGCACTGTCGTTCTTCTCCTCATTCATTCTCATGGCTTTTCAACGTTTGGAGTACAAGATGGATTTGAAGATAAACACCGATGAGATTAGGCGTAAGGTGATGACGGTATGCATTGGAAACTGCCGGGGCTATGGGCAGACTCCTAACGCTGTGCCTTACAATGGCCTGCTCGATGTATCCATTGTTTGTCATGCCAAGACCATGCAGTTCCTCAACGGTTTCTACCTGTTTATAAAAGGCAAGATACTTAACCACCGCAGCGTACTGCCCTATCGCACCCGTCAGGTGAAAGTGGTCAGCTCTGGACATGCGCCCGTCTCAATCGACGGTCGGCTCATGAAGTCGCCTGTTGGTAACTTCACAGTCGGGGTTGAACAGGAAGTACTTAACTTTCTGATACCCGCATAAAAAACAAGGTGAGAGTCTTAGCCTAATCGTGAAATTTCGCGAAGTTCGTCTTCACGTACTATTTTGATACGCTTCCCTTCGGTTTCTACAAGTCCGTCTTCCGCAAAACTGGAAAGGGTGCGTATGGCATTGCTTGTGGTCATGTTGGAAAGACTGGCCAGGTCTTCCCTACTCAGGTAGACGTTAAGATAGTGTGTGCTGGCCTCCTCGCCATAGCACTCCTTCAACGCTATCAGCGCCTCGGCCAAACGGCCCCGCACGTGCTTATGGGTCAGAGAGATGGTGCGTTGTTCAGCCTGCCCCAATAAACTTGAGAAGAGTTTCAGAAAATATTTGCCCACACTGCGGCAGGTCAGCGACATGGAAAGCATGATGTTTTTGGGGAATACTGCCAGCACAGCAGATTCAAGAGCTATGGCGGAGGTGGTGTAGCATTCGTCAGCGAAAACTGCCCTTATACCGACGAACTCGCCCGGACCGATGATTCTTAGTATGTTGTTACGCCCATCAGAGCCTTCCATGCAGACTTTCAATTTTCCGCTAAGAAGAAAATAACAGTAGCCGGAAATTTCACCCGCTTGATAGACATACTCATTACGGCTTAGGGACTTTGTTGTGACATTCCGCGCAAGCAGGTCTTTCTCATGTTGGTCAAGAGGCGCCCATACCTGGGCTACCCGTCTGATAATCTCTTCTTTGGTAAATGTCACCTTCCCCATATTTGTAAGGATTTCCTCATCCATTGCATGTGCAAAATTACGAATTAATGTGGACATAGCATTAATCAGAGCCTTAAAATATATCGTAAAACATAAATAAGACAAGTTTTTCGAAATTTTGTTGTACTATATTTGTTCGGTTGGAAAATAATTGCTATTTTTGAACAACAAACCAGGGCTGTGCTTGTATACACATTATGAGTCGGCCCCTTTTGACAAAAAACTTAACCCTATCAGACCATATTATGAGCTATCTAAGATTTGAAAAGTCGACAATGACGAACTTGGAAGAGTCTCTGCCGCGTGAGTTGCTCCGTACCAACAGGTCAGGAGCCTACTCATGCTCAACCATCGTCGACTGCAATACTCGGAAGTATCATGGACTGCTTGTGGTGCCTGTGCCGGAACTGGACGATGAGAATCATGTGCTTCTCTCTTCGCTCGACCCAACGGTTATCCAGCACGGAGCCGCATTCAACCTTGGGTTGCACAAGTACCAAGGAAACAATTACAGCCCCATGGGACACAAGTACATCCGTGAATTCGACTGTGACAAAGTACCCACTACGACCTATCGGGTGGGTGGAGTCATCCTCAGGAAAGAGGTGGTGTTCCAACACTATGAGGACAGAATTCTTATTCGCTACACGCTCGTCGAAGCTCACTCGGCTACGAAGCTGCAGTTCAGGCCTTTCCTCGCCTTCCGCAGTGTCCGACAGTTCACCCACGAAAATTCTACAGCCAGTCGCGATTACTCCCTAGTTGAGAATGGTATTCGCACATGCATGTATGCCGGCTATCCGGATCTTTACATGCAGTTCTCAAAGGAAAACAAGTTCGTGTTCCAACCCGACTGGTATCGCAATATTGAATATCCCAAGGAGCAGGAACGAGGATATGCTTCAAACGAAGACCTCTACGTGCCCGGATATTTTGAGATGGACATAAAGAAAGGCGAAAGCATCGTCTTTGCCGCCTCTACTTCGGAGAGCAACACCAACGGCTTGAAACGACTTTTTACCAAGGAAGTGGATGAACGCAGCCCACGCGACAACTTCTTTCATTGTCTTGTCAACGCCGCTCACCAGTTCCACCTTCGCACGAAAAACGACGAGCGCTACATCCTCGCCGGTTACCCCTGGTTCAAGTGCCGTGCGCGCGACACGTTCATCGCCCTGCCTGGACTGACTCTCTCTATTGAGGAGGTCGACTATTTTGAATTGGTCATGAGGACCATGGGGCGAGGTATGCGTGAGTTCATGGAAGGTAAACCGCTGTCGGTGAAAGTCTACGAGATGGACCAGCCCGATGTTCCTCTGTGGTGTATTTGGGCCATCCAGCAGTATGCAAAAGAGTGTGGGACGGACAAATGTTTGAAACTCTATGGCAAGTTTGTGGCTGATATAATAAGGTTTATAATTGATGGCAGGCATCCCAATCTGCAGCTTGACGACAATGGACTACTGAGAACAGACGGTCGCGATAAGGCAGTGACGTGGATGAACTCCACGGCCAATGGAAGGCCGGTAGTGCCTCGCACAGGTTATATCGTAGAATTCAACTCTTTATGGTACAATGCCTTGAAGTTTGCCGCTACGCTGGCTCTTGCTAAAGATGACCAGGAGTCGGCCAACGAGCTTGAAGCTCTCGCCACTAAGTGCGGAGAAAGTTTCCTTTCCACCTTCCTTAACAGATATGGCTATCTTTATGACTATGTCGACGGTGACAAGGTCGACTGGAGCGTCAGACCGAATATGGTGTTCGCTGTGGCCCTCGACTACTCACCGCTCAGCCCTCAGCAGAAGAAGAGCGTGCTCGACATTTGCACACGCGAACTCCTCACTCCCAAGGGCTTGAGGTCGTTATCTCCGAAGAGCAGTGGTTACAATCCCATGTATGTCGGACCTCAGACACAGCGTGACTATGCTTATCACGAAGGGACGGCTTGGCCCTGGTTAGGAGGTTTTTACATGGAAGCCTGCCTGCGACTCTACAAACGTACGCGACTGAGCTTTATCGAGAGACAGATGGTGGGATATGAGGATGAGATGCAGCAGCACTGCCTCGGAACCATACCGGAACTCTTCGACGGCAACCCGCCCTTCCAAGGACGAGGCGCCATCTCGTTCGCAATGAACGTGGGAGAAATCCTACGCACCCTTGAACTCCTTGAGAAATATAAATATTGAACCGCAAAGCTAAAGACCTATGAAAGTTCTAATGTTTGGGTGGGAATACCCCCCTCATGTCTACGGAGGACTCGCAACAGCCAATTTCGGCATCGCGGAGGGCTTGCATGCCCAGGGCGACGTTGACATCACGCTCTGCCTTCCGAAACCCTGGGGCGACGAAGACCACACCTGCGCCAACATATTAGCCATGAACTGTGTGCCCATAGTGTGGCGCGATGTGAACTATGATTATGTGAAGGGACGGATAGGAAACCTCATGGACCCTGACCTTTACTACAAATTGCGAGACCATATCTATGCTGACTTCAGCTACATGAATGTCAACGACCTCGGTGCTATGGAGTTCGCCGGCGGCTATCCCGGCAATCTCCATGAGGAAATAAACAACTATTCCGTTATAGCCGGTGTAGTGGCACGAACGCTCGACTTCGATATCATTCATGCCCATGACTGGCTTACTTTCCCTGCCGGTATTCATGCCAAGGAAGTAAGTGGAAAACCACTGTGCATCCATGTGCATGCCACCGACTTCGACCGGAGCCGCGGCCACGTCAACCCTACTGTCTTCTCCATCGAAAAGGATGGAATGGACCATGCCGACTGCATCATGTGTGTCTCCGACCTCACACGTCGCACTGTCATCAACGAGTATCACCAGGACCCTCGCAAGGTGTTCACTGTTCATAATGCCGTGTATCCGCTCAGAAAGGAACTGCAGGACATTCCACGTCCTGACCATACCGGAAAGGAGAAAATAGTAACCTTCCTCGGGCGCATCACCATGCAGAAAGGTCCTGAATACTTTGTAGAGGCAGCCAATATGGTGCTCCATCGCACACGCAACATCCGGTTCTGTATGGCCGGTTCGGGCGATATGATGAATCAGATGATCTATCTTGCTGCTGAAAGAGGCATTGCCGACCGCTTCCACTTCCCGGGCTTCATGCGTGGCAAACAGGTCTACGAATGCCTGAAGGACTCTGATGTCTATGTCATGCCTTCTGTGAGTGAACCTTTTGGCATCTCGCCGCTCGAAGCCATGCAATGCGGTACACCGACCATCATTTCCAAGCAGAGTGGTTGCGCTGAAATACTCTCCAACTGTATCAAGACAGACTATTGGGACATCCATGCTATGGCTGATGCCATCTATTCTATCTGTCATAATGAGAGCCTCTTCAAGTACCTCCAAGAGGAGGGTATCAAAGAAGTTGCCCAGATTACATGGGAGAAAGTGGGCTTATGGATAAGAGAACTCTACGAGCGCACTCTCGGCTGGCGATAGTGATGTCACCGCTACAGACAACAAAAAATATGACAAGTTAACAATCCTATCAATACAAGGTCAAGATTATGAAAACAATATGTTTATATTTTGAGATACACCAGATTATCCATCTGAAGCGGTATCGCTTTTTCGATATCGGTACCGACCATTATTACTACGACGACTACGAGAATGAGCACAGCATCTCCGACATAGCCGAACGATCCTATATGCCTGCTCTAAGCACGCTCCTCGACATGATAAAGGCCAATGACGGCTTCTTCAAAGTGGCTTTCTCTCTTTCCGGAGTGGGAATGGAGCAACTTGAGGTGCATGCACCGCAGGTATTGGAGAAGTTGCAGGAGCTTAACGACACCGGTTGCGTGGAGTTCCTTGCAGAGCCTTACTCTCACGGTCTGTCTTCGCTTGTCAATGAGGAATGCTTTGCCTCTGAGGTGAAGCGACAGATGCAGAAGATAAAAGAGTATTTCGGCAGAACTCCGCAGATACTTCGCAATTCCGGACTCATCTATAGCGATGACATCGGTCTGCAAGCCTCGCAGCTCGGTTTCAAGGGGATGCTTACTGAGGGGGCTAAGCATGTTCTCGGATGGAAGTCACCCCATTATATCTACAGTAGTGCCCTGGCACCTAACCTGAAGCTACTTTTGCGCGACATCAATCTGAGCGATGACATTTCACTTCGGTTCAACAATAAAGAATGGTCTGGTTATCCACTCTTTGCCGACAACTTCATCAAGGAGATGGCTGACCAACCGCAGGAAGAAAAGTTCTATGGCATCTTTATGAACCTGAATGCCATAGGAATAGAACAGCCGCTCTCAAGCAATATCCTTGAATTCATCAAGGCCCTTCCAGCCTGTGCCAAGGAGAAGGACATCCATTTTGCCACGCCTTCCGAAGTTTGCGCCCAAATGCCCAGTGTGGGAGAACTCGACGTACCCGACACGCTGTCTTGGATGGACGAGGAGCGCGACATTTCCACTTGGCTCGGAAACCCCATGCAGCGCGAGGCCTTCAACAAACTTTATAGTGTGGCCGACCGTGTAAGAATAGCCGACGACCCACGCATCAATCAGGACTGGGACTATCTCCAAGCCTCCAACAATTTCCGTTTCATGTCAACGAAGCCTTCGCATGTGGGCATCGACCGCGGCATCTACAGCAGTCCCTTCGACGCTTTCACCAACTACATGAACATTCTCGGCGATTTCCTGAGTCGTGTGAACAGTCTTTATCCTGAGGATATCGACAATGAGGAGCTCAATTCACTGCTGACCACCATCCGCAACCAAGAGGAAGAAATCGACATCAAAGAGAAAGAAATCAGTCGTCTGCAGACAAAGATTGAAAAGATAGAAGCCGCCGAAAGCAAGCTTCGCGACAAGATTGATCAAAAGAAGCCCCGCTCGAAGAAGTCAGAAGAAGTTTGATAACACGCCGCATTCATAACGCTAAACGCATACTGATTAAAGGCCCGGCTAAGGAAAAGCTTCCTTAGTCGGGCCTCTATTTGGACGCATCGGATAAACCCAGTGTTTGGATGAGAACACAAAGACACCATTATTATATACAAAAACAAATGAAACCCTTGCTGTGACACAAGGGCTGCACCCTTGTTTCTTCTCCGGTGCCGGCGTGCTCCGAAGCAATCTTCGGCAAGACGGCATCGGAGAAGAAACAGCCTTCGTTCCTCAGGCTTGCATCACAGCATGAAAAACCACACTTCGATTAAAGACCTGCTGCCGTGACGAAGGAAGTGAGCTACAGGCAATGGCTGATTTCTGTAACTTTTGTGGAAACTGCTTGCCAATGGCCTCA
>OMVH01000071.1 GCA_900314365.1 uncultured Prevotella sp.
TTTCAGGTGCGTGTGTTTCACGACGTGCAGGTTCGAGTCCTGTTCTGGGCACAAATCTATTCAGAATATGATTACATGTTGGAGGGGTGGCGGAATTGGTAGACGCGCTACTTTGAGGGGGTAGTGACAATTGTGTCGTGGGAGTTCGAGTCTCCTTCTCTTCACTTCGATTGTAATGCGGCAATAGCTCAGTTGGTAGAGCGCGACCTTGCCAAGGTCGAGGTCGCGGGTCCGAGTCCCGTTTGCCGCTCTTTTTATTATAGAGAAACATAGCCAACCTATGAATTTATACTTAAGATATTTTGACAAAGAGACATTGGTTTACAATGTCGATGAAGCAATAGACTTTCTGAATTCTATCCCCGAGATTGAGATGACGCCTGAATTAGAGGCTGACATCCGCGATTATGCGGAAAGCAATGTCTTCTATCCCAAGCGTTACAAAATACGTCCCCGTGTGTACTTCATCATCATCAAGACCACTGCGTCGACAATGCTCGACTTCAAGCAGAAAAAGGCTGTGCATCCGGCACCGGCTAACGACGGTGGCGGCAGGCGCGATCTCACGGCCAATGTGGTGACGAGGCTCACAGAGCGCAAGCCCGGATGGTATGAGGGGGCGCTCGACTTCAAGCGGGTGGTAATGATTCCCGGCACCGGAAAGCACGAGTATCGCGACACGCATTTCGTTGCGCGTTGCAAGGCGGAGTCGGGACAAGACTGCTACAACCGTATTGTGGCCAACTTGAAGGAGCGCGTCGACAATCGCAGCCAGTTTCCCTCGGCCAAGGGGAAGAATTTCCACTTCAAGTATCTCGGCATGTGGAAGTAAGGCTGTTGCATCGTGTAATTTTCTGAATCATAGAGTTTATGAATAAGGTAATGCTCATTGGTAACGTGGGAAAGGAGCCAGAGGTGCGCTATTACGAGCCCGATCAGGCTGTGGCCTCCGTACGCTTTGCCACAACAGAGAGGGGATATACACTGCAGAATGGCACAAAGGTGCCCGACCATACCGATTGGCATAACCTCGTTTTTTATCGTAAGCTTGCCAAGGTGGTGGAACAGTATGTCCATATTGGTGACAAGCTATACGTCGAAGGTCGTATACGCTACCGCAATTACGATGACCAGCGCGGTGTGCGCCACTATGTGACCGAGATTCTTGTAGAGAACATGGAGATGCTTTCCGTGAAGGCCAAACCGGGTGACGAGGCACAGAAGCCCGCGAGGCAGGCTCCTCAGGACGGTCAGGCACCCACGGAAAAGCTGCCGTTCTGATTCTTTACGAAGATGCTTCCGGTGGCAATGTAAAATAAAAGAGGACAATTAGATTTGATTCCGTTATCTGTTGATATTTCACCTTGGGTGACTTTCCATCCCGTGACAACGGGAGTTGTCGTAGCCTCTGTGCTCACGGTGGTGCTGATAGCTTTGTCGGCTTTTGCCAGTGGCTCCGAAATAGCCTTCTTCAGTCTTTCTCCTCAAGATCTCGACAAACTCGACCCTTCCAAACGCCAGGCTGACGCAAGCATTCAGATGCTGCGCGAGGACTCAGAGCGTACGCTCGCTACCATTCTCATTACGAACAACCTGGTCAACGTCACCATCATCATGCTGTGCAACTACATCTTTGGCACGGTGGTACAGTTTGGTAAGGAATGGGTGGAGTTTCTTTTCATCACTGTTCTTCTCACCTTCATCCTCCTGCTCTTTGGAGAAATCATGCCTAAGGTCTACAGCCGGCAGAATCCTTTGGCTTTCTGTCGACATGTCGTGAAAGGGGTTCTGTTGTTCAGAAAACTTTTCTGGCCTTTGGAATGGGTGCTCATCAAGAGTGGGGTAGTGGCAGAAAAAGTGGTGCGAAAGGAGAAGCGCCAGCTCAGCGTTGACGACTTGGAACAGGCACTTGAACTCACCGACAAGGACGACATCAAGGACGAGAAGAGCATGCTGCAGGGCATCATACGTTTTGGCGATGAGACCGCCAAGGAGGTGATGACGTCAAGACAGGATATTGTGGATATTGATATCAAGTCGGATTTCAAGCAGGTTCTCGACTCCATCGTAGAGAACAACTACAGCCGTATTCCGGTATTCCAGGACAACGAGGACAATATCCGCGGAATACTCTATATCAAGGACCTGCTGCCCTATCTTGATAAGCCTGCTTCCTTCCGTTGGCAGAGCCTTATCAGGCCTCCTTATTTCGTGCCGGAGACAAAGAAGATTGACGACCTGCTGAGGGAATTCCAAGAGAACAAAGTGCATATAGCCATTGTTGTTGACGAGTTCGGAGGTACAAGTGGACTTGTTACTTTAGAGGATATCCTTGAGGAGATTGTCGGAGAAATCAACGACGAATACGATGAGGAGGAGAGTACCTATACCAAGCTGAACTACAATACTTATCTCTTCGAAGGCAAGACTCTGCTCAGCGACTTTTGTAAGATTCTCAACATCGATATCGACGAGTTTGACGATGTCGTGGGTGATGCCGACTCGTTGGCCGGGCTTCTTCTTGAGCTCAAGGGCGACTTTCTGAGCCTTCATGAGCGTATCGACTACAAGAACTACACATTTGAGGTAGTGGGTATTGAAGAGAGACGCATCAGCAGAGTAAAGGTTATCGTGCACGAACCCAAACATACAGCAGCTTCGTAACTCATGGCACTTATTCGGGTGCGCCCTTTGGGTGACGACACGTTTATGGGATGCTGGAGAATAGAGGAAACTTCGGCAGACCTCCTTCAACGGTGGCCCCATTTGGAATGCATTGTGAAGAATTACCACAATGAAGAGTTTAGACGCGAGAAACTCTGTGTCTATGCCTTGCTTTATGCTATGACCGGGGAGGAGGACCTGATGGTCGGACACGACGCTGCGGGCAAACCTTTGCTTGACGGCTGGCATGTCAGTCTCACTGATACCCGTGGCTTCGTGGCCGTGATTCTCTCGCGCAACCATGATGTCGGAGTGGACATCGAATTTATGAGCCACAGGGTGGAGCGCATCGTAAGCCGTTTTATTCGCGAGGATGAACAGCAGGATACTCTTGAGGAGATGCTTGTCAATTGGAGTGCCAAGGAGACAACCTACAAATATTTCTCTGCCGACAACCTTCAATATTTCGATATGCGCCTGCGCCCTTTCATTCCCGAAAGAAATGGTTACGTGGAGGTTGAAAACCTGAAGAGGAATGACACTGCAATTAGCGTCGGCTATGAGGTCAACGATGAATACGTGCTCACGTGGACAACGGGTCGGGAACCAGACTGAGAAGTAGTTTCTGAGGATGCAGGGTCAACCAAAAAGAAGAGGGCAAGTGTACTATGGCAGTGCACTTGCCCTCAATCATGTTGTATTGTTTGCTGCTTATACCGACTTAGCCTTTGATGGCAGCCACTCCGGGGAGTACCTTGCCTTCGATGGCCTCCAGCATTGCACCACCGCCAGTAGAGACGTAGCTCACCTTGTCGGCCAATCCAAACTTGTTGATGGCTGCAACAGAGTCACCACCGCCAACGAGCGAGTAGGCACCGTTCTCCTGTGTAGCCTGAGCAACGGTCTTGGCAATCTCACCGGTGCCGTGAGAGAAGTTCTCGAACTCAAACACACCTACAGGACCGTTCCACAGAATGGTCTTTGAGGCAAGGATAATCTTCTTCCAGTTGGCAATACTCTCGGGTGAAGCGTCCATACCCTCCCATCCGTCGGGAATCTCGTTGATGGGGAACTCCTTAATCTCTGTGTCGTTCTTGAACTCGCGACCGCACATTGTGGCCACGGAGAGGCTCAGATTCACGCCCTTCTCCTTGGCTGCCTTGATGACGTTGAGAGCCTCGGGCATGAGGTCGTCCTCGTGGAGAGAGTCTCCGATGTGGCCGCCCTGAGCTTTGATGAAGGTGTAGCCCATGCCGCCACCGATGATGAGATTGTCAACCTTGTCGAGCAGATTCTTGATGACTCCCAGTTTGGAGCTCACCTTCGAACCGCCGATGATGGCTGTGAAAGGATGCTGAGCGTTCTTCAGCACATTGTCGATAGCCTTTACTTCTTTCTCCATCAGGAAGCCGAGCATCTTGTGGTCAGCGTCGAAGTAGTCGGCGATAACTGCGGTAGAAGCATGCTTACGGTGAGCGGTACCGAAGGCGTCGTTCACATAGACATCAGCATAGGAAGCGAGCTTCTGTGCGAACTTCTTCTGACGCTCCTTCATCTCAGCTTTTGCTGCATCGTACTCCGGAGTACCTTTCTCTACGCCTACGGGCTTGCCCTCCTCTTCAGGGTAGAAGCGGAGGTTCTCAAGCAGCAGAGCCTCACCCGGCTTCAGTGCGGCAGCCTCAGCATCGGCATTGCCGGCGTCCTTGGCAAATTTCACTTCTACGCCAAGAGCCTTGCTGACGTTACCCACAATCTGAGAAAGAGAGAGCTCGGGTTTCACCTTGCCTTTGGGCTTGCCCATGTGACTCATCATGATGAGGGCACCGCCGTCGGCGAGAACTTTCTTCAGTGTGGGAAGAGCGCCGCGGATACGAGTGTCGTCGGTTACATGTCCGTTGGCATCAAGGGGCACATTGAAGTCAACACGTACGATTGCCTTATGACCGGCAAAGTTGAATTGTTCGATTGTCATTGTATAATAATTTTGTAGTTAAAGAATTGTCCCTTTGTTGTGACAGTGCAAAGTTACAAAAAAGGCCGGAAACAAGTTTGCGTGCACCTCTTTATTTTCATTCTTTTTCGTCTTCGTATTCAGTGGTGTCGTTGATGCCAGCCTCGCGCAAAGCTTCACGCCGCTCACGACAGGTGCCGCAGCGCCCGCAATGCTTCGCTCCACCTTTGTAGCAACTCCACGTTTCAGAATAGTCAATGCCGAGTTCCTTTCCGTGTCGGGCTATGTCAGCTTTGCTGATGTTGGTATAGGGAGCCAGCAAAGTGATATGGGCAAAGGTTCCGGCACTCAGAGCTTCCGACATGAGGGTCGTGAATTCGGGACGGCAGTCCGGGTAGATAGTGTGGTCGCCGCTGTGATTGGCCATCATCACATATTTGAGTCCGTGGCTCTCTGCAATGCCAGCGGCGATGGAGAGCATGATACCATTGCGGAAGGGTACAACCGTGGACTTCATATTTGCCTCGTTGTAGTTGCCTTCCGGAATGTCGTCTCCGCCGGTGAGCAGGGACGATGTGAAGTATTTGGGCATGAAAGCCAGAGGAATGGTGATGTGGGGAATGCCGAGTCTTTGACAGTGCATTTCGGCAAAGGGAATTTCGCGTGCGTTGTGCTTACTGCCGTAGTCAAAGGAGATTCCCAAGGCGATGCGGTCTTGATATTCGTAGAGCATGGTGATGGAATCCATGCCTCCGCTGACAATAATTACAGAGTCCTTCATTTCTTGTTTCATTTTTTGTAAGTCGTGAGAGTGCTGCCGAGGTTGCTGGAATCAGCCAAACAACTCTCTAAGAGCCTCTTCTACTTTTCTGACTGGATGGATATTGATGGAGAAATTGTGAGGGTTGAAACCTTTCAGGTTGTAGGCAGGGATGATGATGTCGGTGAAGCCCAGTTTTGCCGCTTCGGCAACACGTTGCGAGATGCGGTCAATGGGTCTCACCTCTCCACTCAGTCCTACCTCTCCGCACATGCACCATCCTGTTTCAATGGGTGTGTCGACATTGCTTGAAAGCACGGCGGCGATGACACTAAGGTCCATGGCCATGTCTGTTACACGAAGGCCTCCGGCGATGTTGAGAAAGACGTCTTTCTGCAAGAGCTTGAAGCCTACGCGGCGTTCGAGTACGGCTAACAGCATGTTGAGTCTTCGCTGATCGAAGCCTGTTGCCGACCGTTGTGGCGTACCGTAAGCGGCACTTGCTACGAGAGCCTGGGTCTCCACGAGGAAGGGTCTGACTCCTTCGATGGCGCTCGATATGGCCACTCCTGAGAGGCCCTCGTGTTCTTCTGTGAGCAACAACTCAGAGGGATTGCTCACCTGTCGCAGTCCACCCTGCATCATTTCGTAGATACCTAATTCGGATGTCGAGCCAAACCGGTTCTTCATGGACCTCAGTATGCGGTACATATAATGCTGATCGCCCTCAAACT
>OMVH01000070.1 GCA_900314365.1 uncultured Prevotella sp.
TTCAACGACTTCATAGCCCAGGACAACAGTCTGGAAAAGGTCATTGTCCCTATCCGCGACGGTCTGACGCTGATACGCCTGAAATAATTTTTTCACTTAAATCCTTTTTGCCATGAGACATTCTTCCCTCAAAACCACTTTGCTCTTCGTCTTACTCTTATTGCCGTCCCGCATCGGCGCACAATGCCATGTGGACATCGGCGGCGAACTCAGACAGCGCATCCTTCATAACTTCGACCGGCTCGAACAGGAGAAATATCGGCCGGAACACGTCTACCTCACGGAAGAACAGTCGGGTTACTGGCCCGGCGATACCGAAGGACGCACTATCTTGGGACTCGTCCTCGACGCTCGCAGTACGGGCCGGCAACCGCTCTATCTCGACGAAATCCTGCGCCTGCTGCCTTCGCATCTCAATGCCAAAGGCTATCTGGGTACCATTCACAAGGGTCAGGCCGACGAACAGCAGCTTTCTGGACACGGATGGCTGTTGCGCGGACTCTCAGAGTATTATTTGTGGAAACACGACACGAAGGCGTTACAGCTCCTGAGAACCATCACCGACAGCCTCTTCCTCCCCATAGAACCCTATCTGAAATCCTATCCGCTCGACCCCGAGAAACGGATTAAGAATGTCGGAGGAGCGTCCGGCAATATCGTGGCAGTGGCAAATCACTGGCGGCTCTCCACCGACGTGGGCTGCATCTTCATAGCCATGGATGGCTTCCTCCAGGCGACACAAGTGCTCAACGAGGCGCATATTAAAGGCGAGGCGCAACGGCTCAAGATGGCCAAGGAATGGACGGACCTCTTTCTGCAATGCCCTTTGGTAAAGATAGAGGCTCAGACTCACGCCTCGCTCACGGGCATGAGAGGACTGCTCCGCTATGCAGCCATGACGGGAGATAAAGCCTACGTAACACAGGCGGAACAACGCTGGAAGGCTTACAAGCAATACGGGATGACAGAGGACTACGCCAACTACAACTGGTTCTGCCGCTACGACACGTGGACAGAACCCTGCGCGGTGGTCGACTCCTATATGGTGGCGTCACAACTTTGGCAAGCCACCCGCAAAGCCCAATATCTCACCGATGCAGAACTCATCTATTGGAACGCTCTCTGTCACGGGCAGCGTGACAACGGCGGTTTCGGCACTGACAACTGTCCGGGCAAGGCTTCGGGAAGCGACTGCATAGGCGTAGCTGCTTATGAGGCCCATTGGTGTTGCACCATGCGTGGAGGAGAGGGACTAAGCAGGGCTGCGGAATATGCCGCTTATGCCGTTGCCGACACGCTTTTCCTGACCACCTTCCGCGATATGACTGTCAGGGCACAACTCGCTTCCGGGGGGCTGACTTTAACCGTGAGCACCCTTTATCCGTTTCAGGAAGATGCTTGCATCGACCTCTACGTTAAGGACGCTCCAAGTAAGACTGTGTTGGCAGTGCCGGCTTTCGACTGGATGACAAGCCCGACGGTGAAAGTCAATGGAAGGGCATTGACATGGAAAAAGAATCATGGAATGGTAACCTTCAGCAAGCGCTTCCGGCGTGGCGACCACATCAAGCTCACGTTTACCATGCACCCGCAATATGTGGGAGTGGTCAATCCGGCAAACAATACTTCAGAAACCTTCCGAGTGACCTTTGGACCTCTCTTGCTTGCTGCAGAATCATGCCAGGGCAATCTTCTGTATGGTGAAAAGCTCAATTCTATTGGAAAGTTAACCTTCAGAGGTGAGAGAAGCAGCACCGAAGTGAGCCCGCTCTACCACCTGATGTCGACAAAGTTGAAGGAAAACAGCTATGCGCGCCGGCTTCTTTTCCATCGTTAATCCTCTTCTCAATGCAGCGACCGAGGCGAACCGAACAACCACCGTGAAAGGTGCAACCGGTCGCTGAGCCATCCTATGGACAGACTTCCACCAACAGCAAAGGGAAGGGCCACAAGCAGGAAGAGCATACCCGTAGGGTCAAAGTTCACTAAGGGAGCTTGGAAACACTTAGCGAGCATGGTGAAGACAGGCGAGAACAGCAACAGCAGCAAAGTGTTGCGACCGACATAAAGGGGCAGTCGAAGGACATTCGGGCCGAGATAGCGGAAGAACCACAATAGCAGTGACACTACACACCAAACGAGCAGCATGCCGGGAAGGCTTGCCTTGTTGAGCATCCCGGGCAGAAATAACACGATGAGGACGATGGGCAAAAGGGTCCAAGGGGCGGGATGAAAGCACCGGACAAAGCTGCGACCGCTCTGACGGATGACTATTCCCACAAAGAAGTAGAAAGCATTGGCCCAGTCAACAAGCCCGGCAGCACTAAGCATTCCGTAGCACAAACCCACCATTAGCAGTCTCCAGCGAAGGCGGAACAAAGTGCTATGGAGTGGCAGATAAGCCGTCACACTGCACAGGATGAGCGTATGCAAATACCAATAAGGACCTAAGGGATGAAGCAGTAATTTGGAAAGCAACACGCCCACCGTGAGATGACCGATATGCTCTCGGATGGGCAGCAAGGAGGCCATAACGACATAGGCCACTTCCATGACCGCATAAGGAACGAAGAGCCACCACATACTTCGAAGAAACGGCCGCACAGCCTTCGCTCGGTTTAAGACATAGCCCGAAATAAGAAGGAAGCCCGGCATATGAAAGGTATAGACAAAACGCTTCGCCAGCGGATAGGTATCACCGATATATACCAAATGGAACGCAATCATCAGAATGATGAACACGAACTTCAAATAGTCGAGCTCCGCAATACGTTTCTTCTGCGACATGAATGTTCTACCGTGATTCTTCATGCAAAGATAGTGCAAACGAAAGGAATACCCAAGAAAAAGCTCGCTTTTTCTTGGGTACTCCTGAGTGCAGCCTGTCCTTCTTGCCGTCAGGCAAAAAGTGCAAACGAAAGGAATACCCAAGAAAAAGCTCGCTTTTTCTTGGGTACTCCTGAGTGCAGCCTATCCTTCTTGCCGTCAGGCAAAAAGTGCGCCCCTTGTCGTCTACAGCTTTTAGTATCTTCTGTAGTGAAGTTGAATTATTTTGTTCGATAGTTCTGCGAAGAGATAAAGTTTATTAATCGAGCACTAAAAAAGCCCGTTGAAAATGCGATAGTTAAGGAACATTTTAGTAAATTTGCCTCCGTTACATTATTAATTATGATACTATGAGAATTGGTATTCCAAAGGAAATTAAGGACAACGAGAACCGCGTTGGCATGACTCCCGCGGGTGTTGCCGAGCTTGTCCGCCATGGACATGAAGTGTTTGTTCAGCATACAGCTGGTGAAGGCAGTGCGTTCCCCGATACCGACTACGAGAAAGTGGGTGCACAAATCCTGCCCACCATTGAGGATGTGTATGCTCAAAGCGACATGATCGTGAAGGTGAAGGAACCCATTGAGCCGGAATATCCCTTGGTGAAGAAGGGGCAGCTCTTGTTCACTTACTTCCATTTCGCCTCCGACCGTCCTCTTACTGACGCAATGCTGAAAAGCGGTGCCGTGTGTCTGGCCTACGAGACCGTGCAGACTCCCGACCACCGTCTTCCGTTACTCATTCCAATGAGTGAGGTCGCTGGCCGCATGGGCGTCATGGAAGGTGCCTATTATCTACAGAAGACAAAGGGTGGAAAAGGAAAGCTCATCAGCGGTGTTCCCGGAGTGAAGCCCGCCAAGGTGCTGGTACTCGGTGGAGGCACTGTGGGAGAAGCTGCCGCACGAATGGCTGCCGGCATGGGCGCCGATGTCTACATTGCCGACATCTCGCTGCCTCGACTGCGCCAGCTCGGCTTTGAGCTTCCGGCCAACGTGCATACGCTTTATTCTTCCGAGCACAACATCCGTGAAGAGCTCCGTGATACCGATATCGTAATCGGCTCCGTGCTCATTCCGGGTGCCAAGACTCCGCACCTCATCACGCGCGAGATGTTGCAGGTGATGCAGAAGGGTTCTGTACTTGTTGATGTAGCCATTGACCAGGGCGGATGTTTCGAGACCTCCCACCCGACCACGCACTCCGACCCCGTCTACGAGGTGGATGGCATTGTCCACTATGCCGTGGCCAACATTCCGGGTGCCGTACCCAACACATCGACAACAGCTCTCACCAACGCTACATTACGCTACGCCCTGGCTCTTGCCGACAAGGGATGGCGACAGGCCTGCAAGGAAGATGAGGCTCTGCGCAAGGGACTCAACATCGTGGAAGGCAAGGTGACTTTCAAGGGAGTTGCCGATGCATGGGGATTACCTTTGAGCGAGATTGACCTCTAAACAGAGACTCTGGTTCAGAATAATAAAAAGAAGCCTGCCCGGCTGTCCTTTCCTATGGACCGCCACGCAGGCTTCTTTTTTATACTGCAGGCTGTTATTGTGCCGACTGGAATGCAGTGATATCGCCGGTATAGTCGCAAGTCACCTTATTTCCCTTGTCGGTGAGCAAGTCGGCCTTCACGTGGTACTTGCCGTCGTCGGTCTTGCTTATGGTCATCGTTCCGCCGGTAATGGAGCAGTAGGCCACACTGAGATTCTTGTTGACGCGCTCGCAGAAAGAGCCTAAGGTGATGGTTGCATACTTCGTCCCTGGGAAGAAGACACCCGGCTCCTCATTGATGGAGTAGTTGTTCTTCTTAGTACCCACCTTGTAAGTACCCACGAGATCGGAGTCCTTAGCCGTGTAAAGGTCCATGTTGAGTTTCATTCCCGGGACGGCGGGATGTACGCCATCGTCAGTCACCTGACTGACATCGAAGAGACGCAGCACGTAGTTGTCGGTCTTTGTGCCCGGATAGAGCATGTACTGTGCCAGTACGGGCCGGATGTCAACATCGCCGCTAATGACCGTGGAGTCCACTGCCGTAGAGTCATTGCTATAGTCATCCATCGTGATGGGACCGGCGTAATGGAAGTCTAAAGTTTTGCCTTCCGTGGTCGTCACGTGTGCCGTGAAGTCATAACCCTCGCCGGTATGCACCACATTCATCTCGCCAGAAGCGAAAGGCACCGTGCGTATCAGGCTTCCCGAGTCGGTGTGCAGACGGTTCTGTACAGCCAAGGAGAACTCCGTGGTGAAAGCACCGTTGCGGCGTGTCGGACTGGCCGTGTACTTTCCTTCAGGCACTATTGGCCGTGCATGGTCCTTGGAGAGTGCGGCCCAGATATCGACATAGAGAAGCCATCCGCCTTCGTGACGGGGCACCATGTCACCGTCGGCACCTGCCCGCCCCACGCTGTCGTTGGAGAGGATGAAGTAGTAGTCGCCGTAACCTTCCTTCCAGAAATCGCCAAAATAGATGCCAGCCACGTTGTGAGAAAGCTCTATAGCCTCTCCCGTAATCCGGGGCCTGCGCTCTACGGAGCTGACGCTGTCAATGCGAACGCCGCCGAATCTCGTTGCCTGGTCTTTAGTGACAGGCGTCAGATTGCCTTTCACATCAACCGTCTTATCATCGGTAGTGTGGATGACAAACTGTGCCTTTGCTCCCATGCAGAAGACGAGAGCAAAGGTCAATAGCAGATACTTTCTCATCATTATTTAAAGGAGATATTGTCGAGGCATACCCCGAAGGCGCCTGAGAAATAACTGTTGAATGTGTCGGAGCCCTGAGCCGTCAGCACCACTTTGTGCACCTTGCCTAAGCCGCTCAGGCTCACCTTGGTCCATTCGTTGCACAGATAGGTCTTGCCGTCACGGTAGTCGGCCATAGGCACAGTGACCGTTCCCGTCACCTGGTCCTGGGCATCGTAGCCCGTGAACACCACTTCGTAGTAGTCGCCATCCTGAAAGGCAGGTTTGCTATAGTAACCAATCTTGCAGTTCTGCCATACGTCGGCAGTGTTGTTCACCATGACCGAGACCATCTCGTGGCTTTCGTCACCATCGAAAGTGAAGGCAGGTCCTTCTCCCTTCTTCGATTTGGTCACGTAGGTGTCGTAGCGCATCACCACGTATTTACGGGAGCCCTCAGCAGCAGCCGGCTGAGTTGCGTCGGTGGTGATAACCTTCTTTGAGGAGGCCGATCCGGGATGCTCATCCTGCCATTTACTCACCTCGCTCTCCTCGGTGACGAGTGCGCCGCCGAACATGCCGTAATACTCCTGAACCTTGAATGTGATGCCGGCCTCGGTGTAAGAATTAACTTTGGCGGATATGAAGTTGTTGTGCTTGTTGGCCGCAAAGTTGCAGCCCTCGAAGGTGACTATCTTAGGACCGGTGAAAGTCTCTGCGCGCTCAATGGTGTAACCGGTGAGAAGCTTGTTTCCGCCTACGGTCCATGCCGAATCCTTAGATTCCAGGGCGGTGCTGTCGGCAACGACAATGCCCGCAGAGTCAGTGCGTACGACAACGAATTTCTTGCCGGCTGTGGCCGACAGACTAAGGAGGCAGAATGCCCCTAACAGTAATTGCTTCATGTTGTGTCCTCCCCTCTCTTTATTTCTTTATGAATTTCACCGACTGGCGTCCTACCTTCAGTATGTAGAGCCCGGGCTGCAGAGAGCGTACGTTGACGACGGTCTCGCTGCCTCGTGCGACGCTCACGTTCTGACGGCTTCCGTTGGTTGAGTAGACCTCAATCTTAGCGCTGCTGTCTACACCTGACAACGAAAGTTCGCCTGAGACAACACCCGAAAGCTTTACTTCTGACGTGGAGGGACGCAGTGTGGAGACAGCCGTTGGAGTGCCCTGCGACACTGTGGCCCGGCGGACACCTTCCACGGCATCGCCCTCCTTGAGCACGATTGTGAATAAAGAGTCGTTGTCGGCGGCAAGAAAGAAACTGACATTTGCAAGAGCCACCTTCTGTCCATTGTCTGTTGAGAGATACCAGCTTGAATCCTGAGCTGAAACATGGAGTGCCCCGAATACCAGGGCTGCAATAAGTAAAATTTTCTTCATATAATCAACATTAAAGACCCTTGTGTAAAGATTTGACTGCATCGGGACGAGGGTCTCTCGTGCGTCCCGACAGCCTCGTAAAGACCATGCAAAAGTACGACATTTAATGGAGAATCACAATTTTTTCACCCTTCTATTTTATAGAATTTACATATAATCGGAGCCGAACAAGAGAAAACGAAAGGAGCGCATAGTGTTGAGAATCATAGCATCAGTCTTATCGTCGGGGCCGGTTTTCATTCCGGCTCCTTCCAAACATTAAGGTGAGCCGGAGGGCTTGGAATGATGATTTTACCTTAGTAAAAAGGGCCAAAGCAGACAGCACTGTCTCTGCTCTGACCCCTATATGGTGGTGGAAGGCTACGGCTGCAGTTTGTCGTGCACCATACGGTACATGTACTGATAGATGATGGCCTTGAGCTCGCGTTCCATCTGAGCCTGTTCGGGCACATGACCCACAAGGTTGTGCTTCATCAGCAGGTCGGTGAGCTTATACATGCCCACCACCTTGTTGCCGTCGAACTGCATGGTGTATCCATGTTTCACGTACTGATAAATGCCGTTGAGGTAGTTGACGGCGTAGGTATCGTTGTCTTTTGTTGTGAGCAGGTCGCAGCCAAAGCTGAGGAACGGTTTGCCGTAGCCCAAAGCACTGAGCACGGTGGGAAGAATATCAATCTGTTGGGCGATGGCGTTGCGCATACCCGGCTTCACAATCTCCGCCGTCGGGTCGAAGACGATGATGGGCGAGCAGAAACCACCGATGTCGGTCTGGTATTGGGCATGATCGCTCAAGTTGGTATGGTCGCTCGTCATGACGAAGATAGTGTTCTTGTACCAGGGCTGCTTGGACGCTTCGCGGAAGAACTTGCCGATGGCCATATCGGTGTAGCGTATGCATTTATGGATGGCTATACCTTCCTCCGGATACACCTTCTTGTATTTATCAGGAATGACATAGGGCGTATGCGACGACACCGTGAAGCAAGCCGACATGAAAGGCTGCTTCATACCGCTGAGCTTGGCACACCAATATTGCAGGAACGGTTCGTCCCAGATCCCCCAGTGGCCGTCGTAATCGCTGTCGCTGCCCTTGCCGAACCGTGGATCGGCATCGTAGTCCTGCCGTCCGTAGTATTGCTGGAAGCCCGTTTTGTTGGCGAAGGCCAAGAAGCCCATAGAGCCTCTGTTGGCACCGTGGAAGAAGCTTGTGGTGTAGCCCTCCTTGGCGAGCAGTCCGGCCATTCCCGTGTAGTTGTTCATCGAAGCCGGAGTGAGCACGAAGGGCTCCTTGAACATTGGTATGCCGCACAGCACACTGGGCATACCGTCGATGCTCTTCCGACCGTTGCAGAAGGAGTAGTACCAGACGGCACTCTTGCTGATGAGCTCGTCGACATTCGGTGTGTAGCCCTTGTATTTCCCGCCAAAGTACATCTTGTTCAGAGCCCCTATATACTCTCTGCCGAAGCTCTCCACGATGAGCACCACCACATTCTTGCACCGCATGCTGTCGGCCGCCAGCCCAGTGCCCACTGCGTTCCGGCTGTCGTTATGGACAGGATTGAACACCCGTGCGGCCTCATTGAGACTGGAATAATAGGCTGGCACCTCGAAGACGCTCTTGCCGATGGTACGGATGAGCGAGAAGGGCGTATTGAGCACAACGGCACATTCCGTCGGTCTGTCGACATACTCGTTGGCATTGTTCACCGTGATGGGTCGGATGCCACTCTTCAGTCCTCCGCGGCATGCGCCCACGCCGACGGGTACTGCGGCTGCCAGGAGCACGAGATTCACCAAAAGGAAGCGCAGGCGCTGCTTCCATGTAGCATAGCGGGCGGCCTCCGTACGCGGCACGACATAGAGTTTCCACATGCCCCACACCATGACGACAAAAAGCACCACGAGGTACCAGTGGCCGAGGGTCTCGCCCCAGAACACGTCGCCAAGGTTTCGCTCATTGCTAAATTCCTGGAAGACACTGGTCGTGGTGCGGCGCAGTGTATAAGGAAAGTAGACACTGTCGCCGAGGTTGATGGCCAACGTGATGCTGTTGACCACAACAAACACCCACTTGCACACTTTATGATAGACGCCTTGCTCCTTGATCCAAAGCGGGAAGAGCATCATGACGATGTAGAGTGCATTGGTGTAGGTGATGGCCGATCGGTCGAACATATAGCCTCCGGCGAAGTAGCGGAAGAAGTGCGCTGCGGTGAGGTCGGTGGAGAAATAGCTGAAGTTCACGAGCAGGAACTCCAGACGGGCGACGGCATAGACGGCGAAAGCGATAATGATATTGACGACAAGGGCCGCCACAGGTCCAAAGTCGGAGGCAAGCAAGCCTGAAACTGCGTTTTTCCTCATAAGTTTACATCTCCTGCATGTCATGCAGTTTCTTGTAGTATCCGTTGAGCTTGAGCAGCTCGTCGTGAGTTCCCCGTTCCACGATGTGTCCCTCATGGAGCACACAAATCTCGTCGGCATTGCGGATGGTTGAGAGGCGATGGGCAATGGCCACTGTGGTGCGGGTGCTCATGAGCTTCTGCAAGGCATCCTGCACAAGGCGCTCCGACTCGGTGTCGAGAGCCGACGTGGCCTCATCAAGGATGAGGATAGGCGGATTCTTGAGTATGGCCCGGGCGATGCTGATGCGCTGGCGCTGTCCGCCCGAGAGCTTGCCGCCGCGGTCGCCTATCTTCGTGTCGTAGCCGTGTTCCGACTTCATGATGAATTCGTGGGCGTTGGCAATCTTGGCAGCCCTCACCACGTCGTCCATCGTGGCACCGTCGACACCAAAAGTGATGTTGTTGAAGAAGGTGTCGTTGAAGAGGATGGCTTCCTGATTGACGTTGCCGATGAGCTGTCGCAGGTTGTGTATGCCCAAATCCTTGACGTTGTGCCCGTCGATGAGCACCTCGCCGTCGCTAACGTCGTAGTAGCGCGGAATGAGGTCGACGAGCGTGGACTTTCCGGCACCGCTCTGGCCCACCAGAGCTATGGTCTTGCCTTTTGGAATGACGAGGTTGATGTCCTTGAGCACGTAGACAGGGGCTGCATTCTTATCCTCACCATCGTGGTAGGCGAAGGAGACATTGCGGAATTCAATCTCGTGCTCAAAGCTCTTGATGGGATAGGGATGGTCGCATTCCTTGATTTCAACCTCGGCATTGAGAATCTTGTCAATGCGTTCCATGGAGGCGAGGCCCTTAGGAATGTTGTAGCTGGCCTTGGAAAACTCCTTCAGTGGGTTGATGATGCTGTAGAGCATCACGAGGTAATAGATGAAGAGCGGACCGTCGAGCATGGCATAGTTGAGTACGAGGATGCCGCCCACATAGAGCACCACGATGATCATTACCGTACCGAGGAACTCGCTCATGGGGTGAGCGAGCTGCTGACGGATGTTCACGCGCATGATGTTGTTGCGGTAGGCTGTGTTGATGCGGTTGAAGCGCTCGTTCATCTTCTCCTCAGCACAGAATGCCTTGATGATGCGCAGCCCGCCGAGCGTCTCTTCCACCTGACTGAGGGTGTCGCTCCAGAGACTTTGGGCGTAGATGCTGCGCGACTTCAACTTACGACCCACATAGCCCATGAACCACCCGAAGAGGGGAACGAAAATGATGGTGAAGAGGGTGAGCTGCCAGTTGATGAACAGGAGCGTACCAAAGTAAAAGACTATGAGTATGGGGTTCTTGAACAGCATGTCTATGGACGACATGATGCTGTTCTCCACTTCCTGTACGTCGCCGCTCATACGGGCCAGAATGTCGCCCTTGCGCTCCTCACTGAAGAAGCCTAAGCTCAGGGATGTTATCTTTTGATAAATCTGATTCCGGATGTCGCGCACCACACCCGTGCGAATAGGGATGATGCTGGCAGAGGAGAGGAAGTAGGCACTTGTCTTGAGGAAGGTCATGAAAGCCAGGAAGGCTCCTATGATAAGCAGGGTCGTGGTGGCACTGGTGCTGATAATCATCTCCTGCACGTAGTACGACATGTTGTTCTGTATCACGTCCTCGTTGAGTTCCCAGGGCATCAGCTCGTTGGCGCGCAGGCCACCGTCAACCTGGAAGAGAATTTGCAGGATGGGGATGAGGGCTGCGAAGGAAAAGATGTTCAGCACCGCCGACAGGATGTTGAACAAAATCGAAAGGACAAGATATTTCTTGTAGGGCGGCACAAAGCGTCGCAGCACTTGGAAGAATTCTTTCATACGGTTGCAAAGGTAACTCAAAACTGAGAGATTTCAAAACGTTTACATCTTTTTTTCGCTTATTACTCTTTGATTTATGCAAATGCAACTGTGGGAAATGATGCAGAGCGATGAATAAATCGAATCCTGAGCTCAAGTTACTCCGGCACTATGGGTATTTACAACGCTTCCAACGATGCTTAGTCTGCCATTTGGTCAAACAATTGTTAGACGAATGGACAACAATTGTTAGACGAATAGACAACA
>OMVH01000232.1 GCA_900314365.1 uncultured Prevotella sp.
CGCCAGGACCCAGGGCAGAGAGACGACGCTTGTGGGTCACCTCAGCCAGCGGGTTCGTCTGGTCCATGAACTGCGACAGCGGGTTGGTGCCGAAGAACGAGTTGATGACGCTTGAAATAGTCTTGGCGTTGATGAGGTCGGTCGGAGTAAAGACCTCGTTGTCGCGTACATTCATCCTCTCACGAATGGTACGGCTCATTCGGGCCAAACCAATAGAGAATTGGTTGGCAAGCTGTTCGCCAACGGTGCGCACACGGCGGTTCGACAGGTGGTCAATGTCGTCGACAGAAGCATTGGAGTTGACAAGCTGTATGATGTACTTGATAATCTCAATGATGTCGTCCTTAGTCAGCACGCGCACGTCCATGTCGGTGTTGAGGCCTAACTTCTTGTTGATGCGGTAGCGTCCCACCTCTCCAAGGTCATAGCGCTTGTCGGAGAAGAATAGGTTTTGGAACACCTCGCGTGCACTGGTGTCGTCTACAGGGTCGGCATTGCGCAGTTGGCGATAGATGTAGTTGACAGCCTCTTTCTCTGAGTTGCTCGGGTCCTTAGCCAATGTATTGAAGATGATGGCATACTTGTTGGCCATCTCAGCGTCCTTGTGCAGCAGAATGGTCTGTGAACCGCTATCGAGAATGTCTTCTATATTGTCCTCGTTAATCTCAGTCTCGCGTTCGAGTACCACCTGATTACGCTCAATGGACACCACCTCTCCGGTATCTTCGTCAGCGAAGTCCTCATTCCAACTTTTCAGCACACGGGCGGCAAGCTTGCGGCCGATGGCAGCCTTGAGGTTCTTCTTGTTGACTTTAACCTCCTCTGCAAGATCGAATATCTGCAGGATGTCTTTATCCGTCTCGTAGCCAATAGCACGCAGGAGCGTCGTCACCGGCAACTTCTTCTTACGGTCGATGTAGGCATACATCACGTTGTTGATGTCTGTTGCGAACTCTATCCAGGAGCCCTTGAAAGGAATAATTCTTGCCGAATAGAGTACGGTGCCATTCTGGTGGACACCTTGGCTGAAGAAAACACCCGGCGATCTGTGGAGTTGTGACACCACGACGCGTTCTGCACCATTGATGACAAAGGTGCCGTTGTCGGTCATATAAGGTATCGTGCCCAAGAAGACATCCTGAATGAACGTTCCGAAATCCTCGTGGTCAGGGTCTGTGCAATAAAGCTTCAGCTTTGCCTTCAAAGGGACGCTGTAAGTAAGACCGCGCTCCAGGCATTCATCTATTGAATAGCGGGGCGGGTCGATGTAGTAGTCCAAGAACTCAAGAACGAAATTGTTTCTTGTGTCGGTGATAGGAAAGTTCTCTGCGAACACCTTATACAAACCGTCATTCTTGCGTTCTTCAGGAGGTGTGTCAAGCTGGAGGAAATCACGGAAAGACTTGAGTTGCACATCGAGAAAGTCCGGATATGGCAACGGATTGTGTACCGTGGCGAAGTTAATTCTGTTGTCTACAACTTTTTTTGAAGCCATAAAATGTAATTTAAAGGGCAATGAGCCCAATGTACCTTGAGGCGGTACGGACACGATAATCTGTGAAAGACACAAAATGGTTAGGACTCACCTATTTGGTAAATCCTAACCATATACTTTATAGAAGTAGTGGAATGCTGGCTTTATTGCCAGCAGTCCTTTTTATTTCGGTCAAAGTCAGCTGATATTACTTCAGCTCAACCTTAGCACCCTTCTCTTCGATGAGCTTCTTAAGGTTCTCAGCCTCTTCCTTGGAAAGGCCTTCCTTGATGGTAGAGGGAGCGCCGTCTACGAGGTCCTTAGCTTCCTTCAGACCAAGGCCGCAAGCTTCCTTCACTGCCTTCACAACCTGGAGCTTGGTAGCACCAACCTCTGTGAGGACAACGTCGAAGGAGGTCTTCTCCTCAGCTGCGGGAGCAGCAGCTCCAGCTGCGGGACCAGCAACAGCAACAGCTGCGGCTGCGGGCTCGATACCATACTCGTCCTTGAGGACAGTTGCCAACTCGTTTACTTCCTTAACTGTCAAATTTACTAATTCTTCAGCAATAGCTTTAATGTCTGCCATTTTATTCTAAATTTTAATTATTCTTGTTGATAATGTTGTGATGACTTCATTGTTTTTACTCAGGACGCTCGCCTAAAGTCTTGAGCACACC
>OMVH01000213.1 GCA_900314365.1 uncultured Prevotella sp.
CAGAGCACGTGATTTGTAATCTCGGGGTCGTTGGTTCGAATCCGACAAGAGGCTCTCCTTAAAGTCCGCAACCAAGGACATCTTTAGCATCACCATTTATTGCATCTACGAGACGGCACAGAGCTCTGCCGCCCGGCTTCGGCTGCTCTCTTTGGCACCCATGAGGGCGAAGTTTTCGAAAGCCGATAAAAAAAACGATTTCATTGTGCCCTTTCTGCTCAAAATTGACTAATTTTGCACAATATGATCGACATAGTAGCTTTCAATCAGTTAAAGGCTTTTGCCCGTCAGGACGGCGCATTCATGTTCCTGCTTTGGCTTGTCAGTTTCGCCTGCTACATCTTTGCGCCAGAGTCACCCTTCGGCAGTCTCCTTGCCATAGCCACCCCCTTCTTTCTTGGCTGGCGTCTTGTGAGCTTCCGCAACGAGGCCCTCGACGGAGTCATCTCCTTCAGGCGCGCCCTGGCCTACTGTCTCTACTGCTTCCTCTACGCATCGCTGATATTCGCAGTGGCTCAATACATCTACTTCCGCTTCATTGACCACGGCGTCTTCCTCAGCAATCTGAACAACGCCATGCAGATAGTGGAGCCCGTCTACCGGCAGAATGGCATTGACACGACTCCCTTGCAGTCGGGCATCCAGGCCTTCACGGGATTGAAGCCACTCGAAGTAGCACTGCTCTTCATGATGCAGAATCTCATCATTGGAGCCGTAGTGAGCCCACTCGTGGCCTTAGCCTGCCGACGGAAGTCAAGGAACAGTGACCCGCAGTGAGCAAAGAAAACAAAGAAAACTAACGATGCCCGACTGACCTAAGCCGGGCAAACATTAAAGAAAACAGATGGACATATCAGTCGTTATACCTCTCTTCAACGAGGAAGAGTCGCTTCCCGAGCTCCATGCCTGGATAAAGAGGGTCATGGAGGCCAACGGATTCAGCTATGAGATAATCTTTGTCAACGACGGGTCGACCGACCATTCCTGGGAGGTCATTGAGCGCCTGTCGCACGACAACCCTGAAGTGAAAGCCATAAAGTTCCGCCGCAACTACGGCAAGAGCCCCGCCCTCTATTGCGGATTCCGCCAGGCTCAGGGCGATGTGGTCATCACCATGGATGCCGACCTTCAAGACTCTCCCGACGAGATTCCCGGACTCTACAACATGATTAAGAAAGACGGCTACGACCTCGTCTCAGGCTATAAGAAGAAGCGCTACGACCCACTGTCGAAGACCATTCCCACAAAGCTCTTCAACGCCACCGCCCGCAAAATTTCGGGCATTCACAACCTTCACGACTTCAACTGCGGACTGAAAGCCTATCGCAAAGAAGTGGTGAAGAACATCGAGGTCTATGGCGAAATGCACCGTTACATTCCCTATTTGGCCAAGAATGCGGGGTTCGACAAGATTGGCGAAAAGGTGGTCCACCACCATGCACGCAAATACGGCCACTCCAAATTCGGTATCAACCGCTTCTTCAACGGCTACCTCGACCTGCTCACACTGTGGTTTCTCACCAATTTCGGCAAGAAGCCCATGCACGTCTTTGGCTTCATAGGCTCCATGGTGTTCCTCATCGGATTCATCGCCCTCTGCTGGCTCGGTATCGAAAAATGCATCAACCTGGCCAATGGCATCTACGGCGACCTGCTCTCCGACCACGCATCATTCTTCATTGCTCTCACGGCTATCCTCTTAGGCTCGCAATTCTTCCTGGCCGGATTCATCGGCGACCTTGTGAGCCGCGCCAACCCAGGACGCAATGACTATCAGATAGAAAAAGAACTGCGATGCGACGAATAACCCTGCCGGCTCTGTTGCTGCTCCTTCTGCTGGCAGCATGCAGCACGCTCGACTGCCCGATGAACAATCAGGTGGCGCTCAAATGCAGACTGGCTGCAAACAGCGACACACTCACAGTCTCCACCAACCGCCACGACGGCAACGACACAGTGCTCGTCAACCGGCTTGTGGGCATTGACAGTCTGCAACTGCCCCTGAGCTACACCGCGACAACGGACACCTTCTTCTTCGAACTGACCGATACCACCGGTACAAGCGTCATCGATACAGTCAGCGTGGCTAAAACCAACGAGCAACATTTTGAGTCGGTCGACTGCAGTGCCTCCGTCTTCCATCACATCGAGTCGGTGACCACGACCCACTACGCCATCGACTCCATAAGAATCAATAACCGACAGGTGAACTATGACACGTCGAGAGCCCACTTTACCATCTATTTCAAGGCGAGCAGCCATTAGCCTGCTGGTGCTTGCATTCGGTCTGCTGCCGGCAAACGCCCAAGGGCCAAAGCGCATCACGACGGAGCAGCCCGACAGTGTGCCCCTCTTCAGGTCGGTCAGCGTCAGCTTCGACCTTCTCGGAGCCGGCGAGCTGATACTCGGCGATTACGGGCAGATTGAGGCAGCTCTGAAGGTGAATCTGCGCGACAAATACTTCCCTACCCTCGAATTAGGCTATGGAAAAGCTGACAAGGAAGACCCGACCACAAACGTGAGCTACTGCACGAAAGCTCCCTACGGGCGCATAGGCATCGACTTCAATATGCTCAAGAACAAGCACGACGACTACCGGCTCTACACCGGTGTACGCTATGGCTTCACCTCGTTCAAATATGATGTCAGCGCTCCAGGCGTCGTTGACCCAGTATGGGGAGGCACCACCGACCTTAAGACAGAGGACGTGAGTGCCACCTGCCATTGGCTTGAAGCTCTCGTGGGTATCGACGCCAAGATATGGGGCCCCGTGCACTTAGGATGGAGCATACGCTACAAACGACGCATCCACCACACGGAGGGCGACGTGGGTGAACCTTGGTACACTCCCGGCTTCGGACGTAAGGCCACCTCGCGCATCGGCGGCTCATTCAACTTCACTATCGAAATCTGACACGTTTCATATGGAATCCTCACGCAAGAAACAATGGTGGTGGCAGCTGCCTCTGCTCGTGCTGCTCATCGTCGGAACTGTGATTATCATCCGCACCCAGCGCAACACACCCTACCAGCACGACGAGGGCTTTATCTTCGGAACCCTTTATCACATCACTTATCAGTACGACAGCGATCTCGACTCTGCCATAGTGGCAGAACTCAAAAAGGTGGATGCATCGCTCTCGATGTTCAACAAAAAATCCATCATTGCCCGCATCAACAACGGCGAGGACGTAGCTACGGACGACATGTTCGAAAATGTGTTCGCCCTCGCAGAGAAAGTTTCTGCCGACACCGAAGGCGCTTTCGACATCACGGTGGCCCCACTGGTCAACGCATGGGGCTTTGGCTTCAAGTCGGGAGCTATGCCTTCGGAGACCACTGTCGACAGTCTGCGCAAACATGTAGGCTACAGGAAAGTGAGTCTGCGCAAGCATCATGTTGTGAAGACCGACAAGAACGTCACGCTCGACTGTTCGGCCATAGCAAAGGGCTACGGCTGCGATGTGGTGGCAGCATTACTGCGCAGCAAGGGCATCAGCAACTTCATGGTGGAAATAGGTGGCGAGGTGGTGACAAGCGGTATCAGCGAGAAACGCGTTCCATGGAAGATTGGTGTGACAAAGCCCACCGACGACCCAACTCAACAGGACACTGAGATACAGACGGTGCTCAACGTCACCGACAAGTCGATGGCTACAAGCGGCAACTACCGGAAGTTCTATTATAAGAACGGTCGCAAGTATGCCCACACCATTGATCCCAAGACGGGTCGGCCCGTGCAGCACAGCCTTCTCTCGTCAACAGTGTTTGCTCCTACTTGCGCCATGGCCGATGCCTATGCCACAGCCTTCATGGTGATGGGAGTAGAAAAGGCACAGAAGGTTCTAGCCCGTCACGACGACTTGCAGGCCTACTTCATCTACACCGACCACAAGGGAGCCATGAAGGTGTGGTTCTCGCCTGAGCTGCGTTCCAAGATTATCGAATAAGCAAGCAATAGTGAACCCAAGCACCGACTTCCAGTTCAGCCGTGTCCTGCGGCAACAGCCTCTGTTCCAAGGTATGGCCGTGGACGATTTAGTCGAGATCTTAGGACACATGCCACTCGGCTTCCACAAGTTCGAGGAAGGTGAAGTAGTCGTCCGCGCCTTCAGTCCCTGTACGCAACTCCTTTTCATTACCGACGGGGCAGTCAGCGTGACCACAGAACCCGCAAGCCGCCACTACAGCATAGAAGAAAACTTTGAAGCTCCTTATCTGCCTGAGCCCGAAAGGGTTTTCGGTCTCCATCAGCATTTCACGCGGACGGTTACAGCCTCATCCTCCTGCAACTGCATCAGCATCAGCAAGGAGAACGCCATGCAACTCCTCAGCCGATTTTCTATCTTCCGCATCAATCTCCTCAACATCCTCTCCACGCAAAGCCAGCGACTGCAACAGCGTATCTATATGCCACAGGGACAGACACTCAGCCAAAGGCTCGCCAACTTTTTGGCCGGCCGTTGTATCCGCGCTTCTGGGACGAAGGTGTTTCACACAAAAATGAGATTACTGTCCATGGAACTTTCGGCCGACCGCCGGGTCATCTCAGCCGTCCTTCATAACTGGGCTGACGCCGGCCTCATTACGATGTCAAGAGGATGCATCAAGGTTGAAGCGATGGAACGGCTCATTCAGGAAGCTGAACCGGAGTTGCTGCCAACTCAATGACAGCCTGACATACAAAAAGGCCCGATAGCAATCTCCCTTGCTACCGGGCCTTTATCTTGTTGATGACAGAGAAATTATTCTCTCGTAATCTTGTTGTAGCCGTAGACAGCAGCACTGCCGAGCTCCTCCTCTATGCGGATGAGCTGGTTGTACTTAGCCATACGGTCAGTACGACTCATGGAGCCAGTCTTAATCTGTCCACTGTTGGTAGCGACAGCTATATCAGCAATCGTGGTGTCCTCCGTCTCGCCTGACCGGTGAGAGGTCACAGTGTTGTAACCGTGGCGATGAGCCATCTCAATAGCCTCAAGGGTCTCTGTGAGCGTGCCAATCTGGTTGACCTTGATAAGAATAGCGTTAGCAGCACCTAAGCGGATACCTTTCTCAAGGAACTTCGTATTTGTGACGAAGAGGTCGTCGCCCACCAACTGGCAGTGGTCACCGAGGGCCTTAGTCATCTTCTGCCATCCTTCCCAGTCTTCCTCATCGAGGCCGTCCTCAATGGAGTCGATAGGATACTTCTGGATAAGCGACTCGAGATAAGCAATCTGCTCGTCATCGGAGAGCACCTTTCCATTGGGATCCTTGGGCATTCCGTTGGACAGCTGCTTGTAATTGTAGTAGTACTTGCCGTCCTTCTTCTCAGCAAACTCACTGGCAGCACAGTCCATAGCGATTCGTATGTCCTTGCCCGGCTCGTAGCCAGCATCCTTCGTTGCCTGTACTATACTCTCAAGGGCGTCCTCGATACCATTGAGCTTCGGGGCGAAACCACCCTCATCGCCCACTGCTGTCGACAGACCACGCTTCTTGAGAAGCTTCTGCAGGGCATGGAAAACTTCCGCTCCCATACGGATAGCCTCGCGCTCGCTCTTGGCTCCAACGGGACGAATCATGAACTCCTGGAAAGCTATAGGAGCGTCACTGTGTGCACCACCGTTGATGATATTCATCATAGGCACAGGCAGCACATAAGTGTTTGCCCCACCGATATAACGGTAGAGCGGCATGTCAAGAGCCTTCGCAGCTGTATGAGCCACAGCCAAGCTGACACCTAAGATGGCGTTAGCACCGAGCTTGCTCTTTGTAGGCGTTCCGTCGAGAGCCAGCATCTTCTCGTCGATGGCGCGCTGCAGCAGTACGTTCTCACCTTTCAATGCAGGAGCTATGATGTTGTTGACATTGTCCACTGCCTTGAGGACTCCCTTGCCACCAAAGCGCTGTTTGTCGCCGTCGCGAAGCTCGAGAGCCTCATTCTCACCGGTAGAGGCACCAGAGGGAACACTTGCACGTCCCATGACGCCATTCTCCAATGTCACTTCTACTTCAACTGTAGGATTGCCACGCGAGTCAAGAATCTCGCGTGCATGAATGTTTTCAATCTTTAATACCTTCATATTCTTATTAATGTCAATATTAATATTCAACTATATAACAGCAAACGGTGTACCATTGGCACACCGTCCCGACTTAATAAGAATTAAAAAAAGTCAGAAAATCACTTCGTCCATTCTCACATCATGTTCCGTAGAGGGTACAAGGGGAACCATTTGGAAATCGAAGCAGAGGCCTATCTTCCACGCATTCCGAAGATTGGGAAGCATACGGTCGTAGTAACCTTTACCGCGCCCCAGTCTCGCCCCTCTGGCATCGAAACTCAAGCCTGGCACCACTGCCACATCGATGGCATCAAAATCCGTAAATGGCTCACCCACAGGCTCACTGATACCAAGTGCCCCCTTTTGCAGAACTTTACCAGGACAAACCTCGCGCAATTCCATTACTCCGTCGCCAATAACAGCCGGCAGCAACACCCGTTTACCCTCATCTAAGAAGGACGAAATAGCGGGAGCCGTGTCAACTTCGTCAGGCAACGAAGCGTAGATAAACACAGTATGTGCCATTTTGACATGCCTGTTGCCAAGCAGCTTCTGAGTAAGAGGCTGCGAGCGACGGCGCAATTCCTCAGCCCCGAACTGTCTTTTGGCTGTTCTTATCGCTTTCCGCAATGAGGCTTTCTCCGAAAGAAATGGTTGCATAATATAAAGGAGTAGCACGGTGAATGGTAGGATGCTGTAAGAAGGGACTCAGGAGGAAGGACGTCTTCACGCCCTTCTTCTTCCCAGTCACATCTGCGTGCAGTTTGGGGAAGGCCTCGCCACGCTCAAACACTTTCATGGCGGCATTGATGACAGGATCGCCGACATTGATGTATTCATCCCAAGCCTGCTCGTCAAGCATATTGTAGATAATACGACTGTTGATGTAAGTTTCTAAGAGTCTGTGACTCTTTCTGATGAGCAGGTTGCGGCGCTGCAATCCCTTCTTGTCGGCATAGGCAGCAAACTTCTCCACCATGTTCTGCTTACCGAGATAAGCTGCCAAGGACTCCATTGTTGTGAAGTTCTTCAGCTTTTGCCGGTTATTGTCAGTATAGTCGAAAGCAAATTGCAGAATGAGTCCACTCATGGCAGCCTCCTTATAATAAGAGGTGACACCGCTGGTATCCTCAGGCACAAAGATGTCGGGAGTGATGCCGCCGCCTCCATAGACGACGCGCCCGATACCAGTATGATAGGCCGGTCCTGTGTGCTTGATGCTGTCGCGTGAGAAGAACTCCCCATGCTGATAACGAGAAAGCAGGTCCTGCTCGTAGTTCAGGTCCTCACCACTGACATAAGGCTTCTGGATGCAACGTCCGGAGGGTGTGTAGTAGCGTGCTATAGTTAGACGAATCATGCTACCATCGGGGAAGGCAATCTGCTGTTGGACAAGGCCTTTGCCGAAGGAGCGCCGGCCGATGATGGTTGCGCGGTCGTTGTCCTGCATGGCCCCTGCGAAGATTTCGGCTGCCGAAGCCGAGCCTTCGTTGATGAGTACGACGAGAGGAATTTGCTGATAGCTGCCATGACCATCGGACGGGAACTCCTGGCGGGGCGATTTGCGGCCTTGGGTGTAGACAATGAGCTTGTTCTTTGGAAGGAACTCATTGGCTATCTGGATAGCACTCTGCATGATGCCGCCAGGATTGTCACGAAGGTCGATGACGAGTTGGGAGAAGCCCTTCTGCGACAATTGGGCCAAAGCGCCAAGCATCTCGGGATAAGTAGTCTCGCCAAAATTCTTTATCCTTATGTATCCAGTCGTTGAGTCAAGCATATAGGTAGCCGAAATGCTCTTCACGGGTATGTCGGCACGGGTAATGGTGAAGTACTTCACTGCACTCACGCCATAGCGCTTCACACCTATCGTGACACGCGTGCCTTTAGGCCCCTTGAGGCGATGCTGTGCTTCCTGATTGGTCACAACCTTACCGACAAACGGTTTTCCGTCAACACTGACAATCTTGTCACCTGCCAACACACCGGCCCGCTCAGCAGGTCCGTTCTTGATGACATTCTGCACGTGGATGGTATCCTGTCTGATAGTGAACTCGATACCAACTCCCGAGAACGACCCTTTCAGGTCGTCATTGGCCGACTGCACATCCTTGGCACTGATATAGACTGAATGGGGGTCGAGCTCAGCGAGAATCTGCGGAATGGCCTTATCAACAAGTGAATCAATGTTCACTTTGTCGACATACTGGTCCTCAATGATATGGAGCAGATTGCTCAGACGGTTGCTTCCTGAGTTGACAATGCTCAAGCGGTTTCCGCTGAAATGATTGGCTATAAATGAGCCAATGAGCACTCCCACGACCATACTTATAGCCAGCAGGAGCGGCATGTATCTGTTGTTTTTCTTATTAATCATTATGCTGTTGTTTCTTTTCCTCTTCGTCGAGATTCATGTAGACACATTCTATACGGGCCCTGCGGAGCAGATCGAGACCGTCGTGAAGCCTGTAGTTCTCGCCATAGACCACCCTTTTGATTCCGGCCTGTATAATGAGCTTGGCGCACTCTATGCATGGCGAGGCCGTGACATAGAGCGTGGAACCATCGCTGTTGTTCGAGCTGCGTGCAAGCTTAGTGATGGCGTTGGCCTCAGCATGGAGCACGTAGGGCTTGGTGACTCCCTCGTCGTCCTCGCAAATATTCTCGAATCCGCTGGGCGTACCGTTGTAACCGTCACTGATTATCATCTTGTCCTTCACCACGAGAGCTCCCACCTTCCGCCGTCTGCAATAGCTGTTCTCTGCCCAGATGCGAGCCATACGCAGATAGCGATAGTCGAGAGCATACTGCTTGCGAAGAAGATGCGACTTCATGTCCTCCCCTTCGGTTCTGCCCTCATTGCTAACGGCCAATTGATTTACTGTGGCATTTTCCTCCATACCTATTATTATATATGTATTTTCAATCCCTGCCAGGTGACCATAAACTGACAGTTCACTTCTTTATTCCGTTGCGACGCAACAAGGCGTCTATCGTGGGCTCCTGTCCACGGAAACGCTTGTAGAGCGTCATAGGGTGCTCGGTACCACCTTTTGAGAGAACATTCTCACGGAAACTTTGAGCCGTGGCACGGTCGAAGATACCATTCTTCTTGAACACGCTGAACGCATCGGCATCAAGCACTTCGGCCCATTTATAGCTGTAGTACCCCGCTGCATAGCCACCGGCCATGATATGACTGAACTGTGTTGTCATGCATGTATCGGGAAGCTGCTTCATGATGATGGCCGGACTCCAGGCCTGCTTCTCAAACCGGCGTATGTCTTCCTTGAAAGGCTCCTTCAAAGTGTAGTAGGCCATATCCAGCAGACCGAAGCTCACCTGCCGGAGACAGGAATAAGCCACGAGGAAGTTGCGGCTCTTTACGATGCGGTCGATGAGCTCATCGGGTATGGGCTCTCCACTCTTGTAGTGAAAGGCAAAGGTGCGGAGGAAGTCACGCTCCACAGCGTAGTTCTCCATGAACTGCGAGGGAAGTTCCACGAAATCCCACCACACATTGGTTCCGGAAAGACTCTCAAAACGCGTATTGGCAAACATTCCGTGCAACGAATGACCGAACTCATGCAGGAAAGTCTCCACCTCGCCCAACGTGAGCAAGGCTGGTTTCTCGGGTGTGGGCTTCGTGAGATTCATGACGAGGCTCACATGGGGCCTGCTGTTCCTTCCTTTGTAGTCAATCCACTGACCCTTGAATTCCGTCATCCAAGCTCCGTTCTGCTTACCTTTCCGAGGGTAGAAATCAGCGTAGAGCACGGCAAGGAAACTACCGTCGGCATCGAACACCTCATAGGCTTTCACGTCGGGATGATAGACCGGAATAGTCTCGTTCTCCTTGAAAGTGATGCCGTAGAGCTTGTTGGCCAGACCGAAGATGCCTCGGATGACATTCTCTATCTTGAAGTAAGGACGCAGCATCTCGGCATCGAGATTATAGCGTTCCATCTGCAGTTTATGGCTGTAGAAACTGAAATCCCAAGGCTCAAGTTCAAAGTCGACGCCTTCCATCCGCCGTGCAATATCCTGCACTTCGTCAAGTTCCTTTACGGCTGTCGGCTTATAGGCCGCAATGAGGTCATCGAGCAATTTATAGACATTAGCCACGTTGCTGGCCATGCGATGTTTGAGCACGTAGTCGGCATAAGTATCGAATCCCAGCAGCTGGGCAATCTCCCTGCGCAGGTTGACAAGTCTGGCACAGATGTCAAGATTGCTCTCCGGCCCCGACGTACAGAGTGTATTGCGTGCCATGTACATCTTCCGTCGCAGTTCGCGCTGGGTGGAGTAGGTCATGAAAGGTCCGTAGCTGGGTTGGTCGAGCGTGAAGGTCCATCCCTCCATGCCCTGTTCACGGGCCGTCTCTCTCGCTGTTTCCCTGGCTGTCTCGGGCAGACCGTCAAGCTGGGCCTCGTCCGTGATATCGAGACTGAAAGCCTTGGTAGCCTTCAGAAGGTTCTGAGAGAACTGCAAGGCGAGCATCGACGCTTCCTCGGTGAGAGCACGCAGGCGCTGCTTACCTTCTTCGTCGAGCAGGGCACCACTGCGCACAAACCCGTCGTAGCTGGTTTCGAGCAGCATGCGCTCCTCGGCAGTAAGCTCGCGGTCGGGATGGTCGTGGACGGCTTTGATACGTGCAAAGAGCTTCGGATTGAGACTGACATCATTGGCATGTTTGGTCAGCACCGGACTCATCTTCTGAGCCAGAGCATCAAGCTCATCGGTGGTGTTGGCGCTGAGCATACACGAGAACACATTGGAGACTCTGTCGAGCAGGTCGTAGTAGTGTTCGCCTTTGCTGACGTCCACCCGCGCCAAAGTGTTGTTGAAAGTAGGCTCAGCAGGGTCGCTGACGAGTTTCTCGATAGCCTCATCGTCGCGGCGGATTCCTTCCATGAAGGCTTCCTCATAGTCCGAAGGGCTTATGCGGTCGAAGGGCACCACGTCGTGCAGTGTGCCGTAGGGTTCTAAAAAGGGGTTCTTGTGCAGTTTTTTCTCTGTTTCCACGTTCATGTGACTTCTCTCGTTATCTATGCAAAATTAGGCAAAATATCTGAGACTAACGGTATTGACATTGTTTTTAACGAATATTACATCAAGCCCCACTGATTCCTAACCTTTTGTCTTGTGCAGCGAACTTCCCTGCATGCAGCCCGAGGGGGACAAAAACGAGAGTGGCTCTTAAAGCCGTCCGCACCCGACAGCCTCAATTTGAAGCCATCTTGAGTCCAATCACCGACACGATGATAAGTGCAGTGAAGAAAAGCTGTCCTCCAGTGACCGACTCCCGCAGGGCCAGCGCGCTGAGCAGTAGTGTACCCACAGCTCCGATGCCTGTCCACACAGGATAAGCGATGCTCAGAGGCAGTGAGCGAGTAGCTCTCATGAGCAACAACATGCTCGCGATGATGAAAAACACGAAACCTCCCCACCACAGGAAGAGAGCATTGCCGGTGACGCTTTTTGTCTTTCCCAAACAGAAAGTGAAAAAGCATTCGCAAAGACCGGCCGCAATCAAAACAATCCAGTTCATTTGTTCGTCCTTAAAATGAGGGCTGCAGCAATAGGCCGGCGTCTCCTTCTATGAATGGTGGTGCAAAGGTAATGGATTTTTTTTTGAAATAAAGCCCTGCCGCGGGGGATTTTTTTCTCCGGACAGGGCTTGAGCTTTTTATGCAGCCACGCGTTTACGCAACAA
>OMVH01000188.1 GCA_900314365.1 uncultured Prevotella sp.
TCGGACTGAAGAAGCCTAAAGCAGGTACCGTGTTCAAGATGCGCTATAAGGCTACAAAGGACTTCGTTATGGAGTTCTTCTGGTGCGATGCAGGCGGTGGTGCTGCCGGTGGACGCTCTACCACGGTGGAAGTGAAAGCCGCTGACAAATGGACTACATTCACACACGACTACGGTGCAGCTATGCAACAGCATCACTGGGCCGGAAAGACGGGTGACTTCATCCGTATGGATATGGGCAACTTTGCCGACAATGTCATCAACGTGCGCAATATGCACTGGGAATAATACATAATACTTTTCTATTGGGTGCAGAAGACAACGAAGATATTCTACTTCTGCACCCAATTTTATGTTTTAACAACACAACAATTAATTATGATTCAACTCAAAAACCACATTCGGCTTCTCTGTGGAATATTACTTTCTCTGCTACCGTCAACAGTCACTGAGGCTCAGACCGACCTCATGCAGGACACTTGGGTGGGTACAGATGCACTCGGACGCAAAGTCCCGACCTCAAATGAAGTAGGGCTAACCAAAGGAGGAAAAAAGCGCACTGTAAGCATCTTCTATATCACGTGGCACACCATGAACCTGCACGACGGGAAACCCTATAAGGCCGACGTGACAAAGGTACTCGAAGCTGACCCCAAGGCTCGCCTTGACGGCAGTAACAAACAGTGGACAAGAGGGTCCTATCACTGGGGAGAGCCCGAGGCTGGCTATTTCCTCTCGCAGGACGAATGGGTGATACGCCGCGACCTCTCAATGCTCAGCGATGCCGGTGTCGACGTGCTCATCCTTGATGTCACCAATGCTGTGCTCTACTGGGATGAATGGAACAAACTCTTCCAGACCATGCACAAGATGCAGGAAGAGGGCAACAAGGTGCCCAAATTCTGTTTCTGGGCCTTCAATGGTGATGTACTTACCGTGGTGCAACGACTCTACGAAGGAGTATACAAGCAGAACAAATACCGTGACCTTTGGTTCTATTGGGACGGCAAGCCACTGATACTCTGCAACACCAACCCGACCGTGGATGCCAACGGAGGTGGAGTGAAGAACACTAACATCAATTACGACCCGAAGGCAGCTACCGATGTAAACAATCCTCATTACGGCGACCCTGACTACAGTAAAAAGTACTACACTGACTATACCCAGGAGGTGAAGGATTTCTTCACCATGCGCAATATGTGGTGGGGCTATTATAACTGGGCTGGCAAACGATATGTAGGCACAGAGGACAACTGGTCGTTCGGTTTCCAGATGGACGACAAGCAAGTGGCCGACCTTACCCCCGAGCAGCTTGCAGCCAAACATAAGGGACGAATGGAAGAGATGGCTGTCACACCGGCTCAACATCCGATAAGTATCACCGGAAAGAGCTGGACTAAGAAGGGTAGGGAGCCCAAACTCGACAAGTACGACATGCCCGTTGAAACCCTCGTACCCTCAACAGGACGAAAGGAGAAGAATCCTACTGCCTGGGGTATCTACTTCCAGGACCGGTGGAACGACGCTCTCAAGGTAGACCCCGACTTTCTCTATCTGAACGACTGGAACGAATGGACGGCTGGAAAATACACGGCTGGAAAGGATCCGGGAGGAAAACCCAACAAGGACCTTGTTACCTTTCTTGGCAGAAAGAACCCCTTCTACTTTGTCGACCAATATAACGCTGAGTTCAACCGCACCATATCTCCTATGAAGGGTGGATACACTGACAACTACTACATGCAGATGGTGGACAACATCCGGAGATATAAGGGAGTACGACAAATACCCGAACTGAAAGGACTTGGACAAAGAACCATTGACGGACAATTCGACGACTGGAAAGCCGATACTACAGCCATCTATCTCGATACAAAGGGTGACATCTTCCACCGCGACTTCGACGGTTATGGCGACCTGCACTACACCAACAATTCGGGCCGCAACGACATTGTACTTTCAAAGGTTGCTTTCGATGCCGACAATGCTTACTTCTATGTTGAGACAGCAGCTCCACTCACTCCGAGCACCGACAGCAAATGGATGCTCCTACTCATAGATGCCGACAAAAATCCGTCAACAGGCTGGTTTGGCTACGACTACATCGTCAACTACCGCGTGAACGATGCCCACTCCACTCAACTCATGAAGTGGAATGGAAAGCAGTGGAAGAAGATTGCCAACGTGCCTTATGCTGTAAATGGCAACAAGCTCGAACTCTCCTTGCCGAGAAAAACGATGGGATGGACTGAGAAAAGCCTGACTTTCGATTTCAAGTGGGCCGACAATCCCGCTGACCTGAAATCACCTGTCTCTTTCTGCACCGACGGCGACACAGCTCCCAACAGGCGATTCAACTATCGATGCATCTGGAGCGAATAATACAGGAACATCATTCTTGAAAAGAAAAGCCTGAGAACGGAGGTTATCATCACCTCACATTCCCAGGCTTTCTTTTCGTTCTATATAAATTACCGGGTCCACTTGAAAAAGCCTTCTCGGAAAATTGTCCTATCTTTATGCTACAATAACAATATATTTTACATGCTATACCTTGTACTCTGGTAACGCTATGAGCGAATATGATAAAATTTGTGACAAAAAGAAAGCTGGATTTGGACGCTTGTTAATTGTATTACTTTTTCAAGTGGACTCAATCAATACTCAAGTTTCGGAAGTTTAATTATCCCTTGTAGGGGCAAATCTTGTGGCTGTCGGCGAGCAGATGAATCAACCTCTACCTGGAAGTTAGCTACTCTCACGCATCTTCGAAGCACGAGAGCAAGTCTGGGGCATGCCCTAACCACACACCCTCAGTCGGCCTCGGAGAGGTCGGGGGCATCTCGGCAGAGATGCACGTAACCCCAGCCGAGCGAAGCGAGCCTGGGGTATGCCCTCCCCAC